>JBCCFX010000322.1:0-1260 GCA_039029515.1 Planctomycetota bacterium | reverse complement strand
TCTCACCGAGTGCGCCGGTGTTGTTCTGAATAGCATCGAGCCAACGCCGCGCAAACACAAACTCGCCCGCAAGCACGATCAGCGCGAGCGGAATCAGAATCCAGCCGAGCGGAAGCGGTGTCGGTAGCAGGATCGCGCCGAAGATGAGGATGGTGAATCCCATCACGCCAACGATGACCTTACGCGCATGACGGCGAAGTCGTTCAGACGTATTGACAATGAAGATCTTGGGCATGGAACCGGCGTCGACCGCGTCGGAGCAGCGTGGCCTATTTCAGAACAACGTCAATACGCATCGTGGTGGCCATATGCGGATCGCCGGTGGCATGGATCGATCGAATCAGCGCATCGATGGTTGGTTCGGGTGTGACGCGACGCTCACCGTCCGCCGTGCGGATGACGACTTCGCGCGTGACGTCAATCAGCCGTTGATCGAGGTGCAGGGAAATTGTGCCTGTCGCGTTGCCATCGATGTTGATGATATTGTCGCGACATGAGGCATTGATCTCGCGACCAGCTTGCGCGTTTGGATCTTCGATCCAGTAGAACCGCCGAACAACGCTGTCAGTCTGTGCCCACGTCACTTCCTGTGGCATCGGGTCGCGCGTGTAGCCTGCAAGGTCGACGATCATGTCACGGTCTGGCAGTCCGGTGTGACCATGGCCGGCGATCTCTTTCATCTCCACATCGTAGATATCAGTTCGGTCTTTCCTGAGTTCAACAACGCGTTCGTTGAATGCTCGGCATCGTTCAATCCGCCCGTACGACTCGTCCTTCTCGCCGATCATAAAGCTGAAGCGCACGGTGCGCAGGGTCTTCGCGGTCGTCTGGCCATCGGTCGGCGCTGCGGCAGAGGCATGAATCGCGGCAAAGCGGTGGGGCAGTTTGGGGCCGATCGCAAACGCGCCGTATCCACCGTGCGAATAGCCGATCAGATAGACGCGATTCGGGTCAATATCGCCGTGCACCGTGAAGTTCCGAATCAGTTGCTCGATGAGCGGATAGACGTAGTCGGTATAGAAACCGTTCCATTCATCGGTGGGCGCGCGAAGCGCGAGATACACGTAACCGCCGACTTCCGGATGATCGCGATAGTAGACCTGCATGTGACGCCATTGCGCATCATTGATCTCGGCTGGCACGCCGCCGCCGCCGTGCATCGCAATGACGAGCGGCCATCCGTTGGCGGGCCGTTCGCCGATCTTCTTTGTGGTGTACGGGCTCTCGTACTTCCCGACATCGGCGAGGTGTTCATGCTGG
>JBCCFX010000321.1:0-1817 GCA_039029515.1 Planctomycetota bacterium | reverse complement strand
TCCCGGGCATGCCATGTTGTCGCCGATATACGTGCCACCGAAATCAATGCAGACAGATTCCACAAACCCGTTGGCGCACAAGAAAGAATCCGGGAAGTCGCAACCGCCGACGGTGATCGGGGCATCGGAGATGATGACCTGAGCCAGCGCATTGGCGTGCGCCTTGGCCGTCGGCGTCATAAGCGTCTGTGCGACGCTGAGCGCACTGGTCGCCGCGACGTACGATTCGCCGTCTGCGGGTGGAGGAAGGACCAACGGCGTATCAGGGCTGCCATCGATGTTGATGCCGAGGGCCGATGAGTCAGGACTGTCGTCAATGGTTGGGAGGAATGCGGCAGCGACAGAGACGCTCGCTTCGACCAGGCCATCGAACGATGCACACGCGGACGCTTCACCGATCCCATCATCGACTACCGCAGCATCGGCCATTGCATAGGCGAGGACGTAGATCGATGTTCCGTTGACGTCAATCGTCTCAACGTAACGACGTGTCTGATTCCCCATTGACGTGATGGTCCCGTTTGGACCGTCGATGAACACATTTGTCGCCGAGAGAATGCCGTCCAACTCGGGCACTGCCGTGGCGACGGCGGACGTGGTGGTACCGTCCGGGGCGTTCGAATCGATTTCCGTCCGACCGGCACCGTCATCAACCGGGACAACGCCGGCGAAGGCGGTTGCCGCCGTACATGTTGTTGCCATGACAAGCGCGCGCACGGCGCGCGATGATCGACGACCCATAGTTCGGCTGAGGTGCATGTTCTTCTCCTACCGATCGCGGGAGACGGACCATGCACACACGTGGTCCCCCCGCAATTCCCACTGGAGTCTCAGGTTACGGGATATCCGGACCTGATGCACGGACAAAACACCGACGTCAGTTTGCCTATTGTGACAACGCCTCAACGAAAAGCGGAGAGCGGTCTGAACCGCTCTCCGCTGTGCATTTCGGGGTCATGCGCTTCAGAGAAACGCATCTTGATGATCAGCGTCGCTTGCCGCTGTCCATCAGCTCATCGCCGAACGCTTCGCCCTTGAACGATCGCGGCTGGAACGCCGCATTCAGCGTGGTTGGCGGGAACGGACAGGCACCGTAGGCGTTGATGATCAACGCGAGGTCGACCGTATCGACGGTGCCATCCTGGTTGACATCGCTCGGGCACCCCGGCGGTGACAGGATGCAGTTGCCTTGCTCGTTCATCGCCTGGATGAAGTCCTGCGCATCGACGACAAGGTCGCCGTTCACGTCGGCAAGGCATTCGCACTCATCAGGCTCGCCATTCCCATTGAGATCGGTCTCGTTGAGCAATGCACTCGGGCCGGTGAGCGTCATCTCGTATGCACCGCGATCCTGATTCAGGCCCGCAATGCGAATGTAATACGTCTGACCTACCTCGACGTCGAAGCTGACGCCGGTCAGGTTGTTCGCGGTACACGCGATCAGGTTGTCTTCAGTCGGCTGGCACTCGGTGTGCACGCTGACCATGAAGACTTCCGGACCGAAGTCGTCGACAGCAACAAACGCGTGTCCTTCAGTGCTCGGGATGTACATGTAGTAGTCATCAAAGAGGCTGAAGAATGGACCGCAGAACACGAACGCCGCGGAATTGGCGGCGGTCGTGTCGCCGACGTACGTGATGCCGGCATCGATGCCACCCACCACAGCGCAACTCAGACAATCGTCCATGGCCACCGCTGCGGCCGGGTCGTATTCCGGTTCCGTTTCGCAGGAGTCTTCCACGCCGTTCATGTTGCAGTCGATGCACTCAAGCTCCGGCGTTTCCGGGAAGATCAATCGCCAGCGATTGAGTTCGCCG
>JBCCFX010000320.1:0-1896 GCA_039029515.1 Planctomycetota bacterium | reverse complement strand
GTCGCGCAGCTGAGAGGTTAGATCGCGGAGAGACTGGGCCATGCCGATGTTGGCCTCGGTGAAGGGCTTTCCGGTCGGCCCGAGCGGCCGGGCGCCCGCCTTCAGGCAGCGCGCGCATGGCGCAACACTACGAAGAACCGGAAGACGACACGTTCACATCGTTCAATGCCGACAACGGCGAAGCCACGCCCGGCAATCGATCGAAGTTCGATGACGTCGATGACTACTTCGGCTGGAACGCTTCGCCGCCCCAACGCATTGACGGCACCGACATCGATTCCGCGGTCGGCTGGACACGCGGTGTCGTGGTCACACGCGCGGATCCCACCACGTTCGCCACCGTCTCGACCGAGACCGGGTTGAAGCGCATCGAGGTGTTCGTCCAGTCACCATCAGGCGACGTTTCGACGATGGTCGCACTCCGCGGACGCGCTGGCCTGCCTGACAACGCTGAGAATCCGTCGACCTACACCAGTTGGATGGAGATCGAACTGCAGGCCGGTGCGGATGGCAAGTCAACGTACCGCACGAGCGCAAACTTGATGAATCAGCCGAGCTACATCGCGCCAAACCTCCTGACGAATGGTGGGTTTGAAGATGGTGTTGATCCGTGGCAGCCGGATGCTGGCGTGTCGCTCAGCGTGAACACGTCGGACGTCCCATCGGGCGTGAATAGCCTTGACGTGACCGGTGTGACGCTCTTCGTCAAGGAAGGCGTCTACCAACAAATCGATGCATCGCAGATCACCAACGGAACGACATACTCGGTCTGCGCAGATGTCTACGTGAACTTCCACACCGGAACGCTCGTGTCTGGCCATTTGTACCTCGTGACGTCTGACGGCGACGTCTTGATCCGAAGCAACGAGGTGTGGTGCTATCAATCATGGACTGAGTTCTGCGCCACCATTGAGGCGGACTGGACCGGTGAATTGCAAGCCGCATACTTCGGCGTTCACGTCTGGGGCGTCGACATGCGCCTGGATGATGTCAGCTTGAGACAGGTCTATTAATGAATCGAACTCACTCACGCTATCGTGGCTCGGCATATCTGCTCGTGCTGACCGGCTCGATCGCCATTGCCATCGCCGGCCTGACCGCGATGCATATCGCGCGCACCGCACGGTTCGCCACCGCTGCTGTCCCCGAGCAATCACAAGCCAGAATCCTCGCCTTCTCGGCACTGGATCATGCCTTCTTCACCATCGATGCGTACGTCGATGCGGATCGCAAAGGCGGCTTGAAGTGGCGCGAAGCCATGACCGATGGCCAGACATTCGGGCCGTACTCAATGGGCGAAGGCTCATTCTCGTGGACCATCTCCGATCAGAGCAGCGATGGAAGCCTGAGCGACAATGAGTCCGATAGCATTCGAGTGCTTGCCTCGGGGCAGCACGATGGAATCACCCATACGCTTGAAGCAGTCCTCGATCCCGGCCAGGGAACGCTTCCACTGACATTTCTCGAGACTGCGGCATACTCGCCTGAGTTTCATGTCCACACGGGCGCGGTGCTATTCACCGATCAGGTGGTTGGGAGCGATTGGCACATTGACGATCATGGCGGCACCATCGATGGCGACGCCGAATCAGGCAAGAACGTCAAGGTCACCGTCACTGGCACGGAATCAAACCACGTGACCGTTCGCTCCGTGCCGACTGGGAGCTTCTATGACTACTACGTCGCCAATGGCACCGAGATCAGTGTTTGGAGCCTTCCATCTGAAAGCTCGTTTCGTCAACTTCGCCGGCTCGTCCTGAGTCCGACGAACAATCCATTCGGCGATGAGAGTCGCGAAGGCATCTACGTCATCGATTGCCACAATCAGAACATCCGGATCGAATCATGCCGCATCGTCGGTACGCTTGTGCTCATTGATCCCGGTACCGATTCCCT
>JBCCFX010000319.1:0-1960 GCA_039029515.1 Planctomycetota bacterium | reverse complement strand
CCACGAACGGTGTCTGTGCGAGTCCCTTGCGCTGCGCCGTCACAACGTAGCCACCGATCCCGATCTCACCGAGATCGCGAAAGCCCTCCGTTGGGCCCGGCAAAGTGCTCGCAACCTGCGGTTGGTACGAACCTTCCTGAATCAATGATCGTGTGACGACTTCAGCTTCCTTGATGAAGATCGCCGGCAGCTTTTTGGGATTCTGCACGCTGTGGAAGTTGCCGCCGGTCTTGTCGGCAACATCGCGCATGCGATTCCGGTCCTGCGTGGAACCATGACCACCGACCATGACGGTGGTAATCGAGATCTTTGCCTTGCGGTAATCCGCAAGCAGTTGCTGTGACGGCGGCGCAGGATCACCATCCGAGATGATGATCACATGGCGCTTCCCCGCCTGAATGTTCGTCAATCCGTTGTACGCAAGCTGTAATGACGGATCAAAGTCCGGCATATCGCCCATCTGCAACTGCTTGGTCGCGTTGATGGCACGAACCTTGTCCCCCACGATGCTCAACGGCAATGCCCACGTGCAGTTGTTGATTGCATTCGGCCCGGCGTTCCACGCGTACTCGACCAGGCCAACGTAATCGAGCCGCGACAACGCGTTGATCGCTGCTTCGGCAACCTTCTGTCCCCAGTAGTTTCCTTGTGGCATCTCGCACGAGTGCATGATCAACGCCAGCGCACCGCGTACCATCTGACGCGACTGCGGCGGATTGAACTTCACCGGCATCGCCTTCTCGATGTCTGAATTGATCCAGCCACCGGCGCCAAAGGAATACTCGCCACCGAGCATGATGAGGCCGCCACCGAGATCGTGAACGTATGCATGCAATTCACGAACCTGCGTCTCGTCGAATGCATGTCGCGGCACATTTGCAAGGACAACCGCGTCGTAACCGGACAGCTGGACGAGCCCATCGATGAGGCCGCCGGGTTCGAGGCGGTCGGAGGCGATCTCGCCTTCGCGGAGCGCTGCGCGGAATGCCTCGGTATCGGCGGGATTGTCGTCGATCACGAGCACTTTGCCTTCGCTGCCCACGAACGTGACCGCCATCGCACGGTTGTTGTCGACGATCATGTCGTCGTTGCTATCGTTCGGCTCGAAGATCGCCTCGAACTTCTGCGGCCCCGCATCGTCAAGGCTTAGCGAGATCGGGATGACACGCGGACCAACCGGCACCGTCACCGGCAGACTGTCGCCGGCTTCATCCGGCGTGAGATCCAGCGCCTGTCCATTCATCGTCAACGTGATGCGGCCTTCCGTCTCGGATTGGCCGCGCATCACGAGCTTGAGGTTGACCGTCTGCCCCATGCGCGCCCGTGCCGGCGCGATGATGCGGTCGAACGTCACCTCGTTACGGTGTTCGTACTCGAGCAACATGATGTCGACGGGCACGTCATTCGCGCGGGCCAGATCGGCCGCCGCGAGCACACTGTCAACCGTCTCGTTCCCATCCGACGCAAGGACGATTCGGTTCGCGGTGTCATCCGGCATGATCGCCAAGGCAAGACGAACGGCTGATGCCAGATTGGTCGCGGTCAGATCGCCGGGTTCGATGCCCGTCGTGACACGACTGTTCTCATCGGGCATGGCCGAGATCGATGCATCGCGTGCGACGGTGATGACGGCGACCCGATCTTCATCCTCTTCCTTGGCCTGAGCGGCCTGACGAAGGAATGCGACCGAATCGGCCTTGAGCGACAGCGGCACCGATTGGCTTCGATCCAGAATGATGGTGGTGGTCACGCCTTCGCCGCGGCGAACAAGGTGCGGCTCGGTGAGCGCAACGGTCAGCAGTAAGACAACCACGATGCGCAACACCAGCGCGCTGTAGGCTTTGACACGCCCGAGGCCCGCAATACTTCGTCGCGCCATCAGCACGATCGGGACGATGAGCAGCAGCAGCAACAGCCACTCGGGTTGATCAAACTGAAGTGGCAGCTCTGCCAGCGTCAT
>JBCCFX010000318.1:0-1993 GCA_039029515.1 Planctomycetota bacterium | reverse complement strand
CTCGGTTGAAGCGATCGGTGAGATCAGCACGGCGATTTCGAGCGTCAACCGAGTGTCACAGTCCATCGCTGCGGCGGTCGAACAGCAGAGCGTCGTGACCAAGGACATCGCTGCGAACATGAACGACACGTCCGACGCGACAGACACCGTTTCGGTCGGCGTCGCACAATCCGCGACCGCCAGTCAGGAGATCACACAAAACATCGTCCGCGTCGACAATGGCGCGAAGACAACAGCTGACGGTGCCATCAAAACACAACAGGCTGGAGAACGAGTCGGCACACTCGCGGTCGAACTCGCGGACCTTGTCGGGCACTTCCGAGTCTGATGACGACGACAACGGCATGATCCTCCGGTCTGCCACGATCAGTCCATCGCCATGTTCCTCTGCCTTCACTGAATGCACTCGCCGCCTTGACGCCGCCTATGACGATCGACGCCACGACATCTGATCGGCTCCGCATACTCGTCGTCGACGACTCAGCGGTCTATCGGCAGATTGTCCGACGCGTCGTGTCTGCGCATGAACTCGTTGACTCGGTTGACGTGGCATCCAACGGCGCAATCGCGCTCCGTAAGATGGACACCAATGCCTACGATCTGATCTCGCTGGACATGGAGATGCCCGAAGTCGATGGCATTGGTGTGCTCGAAGCCATGCGAGCTCGGCAGAATCACACGCCAACCGTCGTCCTCAGTGCTGTCACCAAGGCCGGCGCGGCCAAGACCATTCGTGCGCTCAGCCTCGGCGCGGGCGCGTGTGTGTTGAAGCCGGATGGTCCATCCCTGGATGAGAATCTGACTCAGCTCGAAGACGCGCTGCATCCGTTTATCAATCGAGTCGCACTCGATCGGAACGTCAGCACCTCACCCTCTATCACCGCACCGACCAGTATTGATCATCTGCAACGCACCCGGCCGACCGAGCTTGTGGTGATCGGATGCTCAACCGGTGGTCCGGCCGCGCTGCTGGATGTGCTCGGTGCGCTCCCCGCGACGTTTCCCGCGCCGATCGTCATTGCTCAGCACATGCCACCCATCGTGACCCAGTCACTCGCGGCGGATCTCAATTCGAACTGCGCGTTGACGGTGGCCGAAGCGTCCGATGGCGAAACAATTCAACCTGGCTGCGTCTATATCGCGCCCGGCGGACAGCATCTGACCCTTCGACAGGTCTTCAGCACGACGAGGCTGTGCGTGAATGACAATCCGCCTCGAAACTTCTGCCGGCCATCGGTCGACGAACTCTTCGAAAGTGTCCCCGCTCAACTCCGCAGCGAAACAGTGGCGGTCATTCTGACCGGCATGGGAACGGATGGGCGAGACGGATGTCGCAACCTCCGCGCCGATGGCGCCACGATCCTCGCACAGGACGAAGACACATGCGTCATTTACGGCATGCCCAAAGCGGTGCATGCCGAAGGACTCGCAGACGCCGTTCTTCCCCTTGCCTCAATTGCATCCGCACTCGAACGACTGGGACACGTACGGCGCGCAGCATGACCATCTCACCCACCGAACTTTCGGCATTCTCCAGGTTGATTGACGACCTCTCGGGCATCGTGATTGATGACTCGAAGAGTTATCTCGTCGAGCATCGTCTGAACACAGTGCTTCGCGAACACAATCTCCCGTCGTATGCCGAACTGTATCATCGCGTTCGATACGACAATGACACCACGTTGACGCATGCCGTCATCGATGCCATAACGACCAATGAGACGCTCTTCTTTCGCGACACAACGCCGTACGACGCACTTCGAAACAAGGTTCTGCCACATCTCTTCGATCGGTTCGAAGGTACGCCGCGACTTCGAATCTGGTCGGCTGCGTGCAGCACGGGACAAGAACCGTACAGCATCGCGATGACGCTTCGCAACCTTGTTCCCGACATCGACGAATGGGACGTCTCCATTCTCGGGACTGACATCTCGGATGCGGCGATTGGCCAGGCGAGTCGAGGCGTGTATTCGGAATTCGAGATGCAACGCGG
>JBCCFX010000317.1:0-2025 GCA_039029515.1 Planctomycetota bacterium | reverse complement strand
GGGCCATCGCGAAATCCGGAACAGGCGGGCATCTTCCCGGCGATGATTGGCACGATCTTCATCTGCGCCGTCTGCGCCTGTTTCGCCGTCCCGCTTGGTGTCGGGACCGCGGTACTGCTCGAGGAATTCAAGCCGCGGAACAGATTCCTGCGTCGCCTGCATGGATTCGTGCAACTGAATATCACAAACCTCGCCGGCGTGCCGTCGGTGGTCTACGGCATTCTCGGCCTGACCGCATTCGTCCAGATGTTCAACCTGTTCGGCAGTCCGAATGAACCCGCATTCGCGATCGGTCAACGCTGGTTCGATTACGCGATGGATGAAGGCGGGCAAGGCGCATATATCGACATCAGTGGTCGTGACGCACCGGAGACGATCCTGTCCGGCGATCTGCGTTTCCTGGATGTTGATGGCGAGCCACGTGACATCACGCTCGTCGCCCCGGAAGACATCGAAGATCAGGTGTACGACCTTGAAGATCGCGCAGCGCTGGTCACCGACACCCTGCTCGACCGTATGGACGCTGATGAACCGGTGACAGCCGAGGATCTTCAGATCGTACTCACCGAGGCGCTTGCCGAAGCGGAGATCGAGTCCATCGATGTCGCCATGCAGTCGACCATGATCGATCGCGTGCTGAGTTCATACGGGGCTGAGTCGCGCGAACAGCGTCGCGCGCTGCGGAATCTTGAGAAGGACTTCATCGCATCCGTGAAGGCCGACGCATTCGCCGGCATGTTGCGCACCGACGCCGCCGTCAATCGGTCGAGCGACGAGCGGCCGTGGTACCTCCAGTTTCCATTCGGCCGCGGCGTGTTCGCAGGCGGACTCACGCTGATGCTGGTCGTCCTTCCGGTGATCATCATTGCGTCACAGGAATCACTTCGCGCGGTACCCGATTCTCTCCGGCAAGGCGCGTTGGCGCTTGGTGCGACACGCTGGCAGATGATTCGCGAGATGACATTGCCGGCCGCGATTCCTGGAATCATGACCGGCACGATTCTTGCCATGAGCCGGGCGATCGGCGAAGCCGCACCGATTCTCATCATCGCCGGCGTGGTCTATATCACCTTCACGCCATCGCATCTCATGGATGATTTCACTGCGATGCCGCTCCAGATCTTCGACTGGGCGAGTCGCCCACGCGAGGACTTCCATCAAGTAGCCGCTTCGGGCATCATTGTGCTGCTGGTGATCCTGCTGATGTTCAACGGTATTGCGGTCTACATTCGAAATCGATTCCAGAAGCCACTGTCATGACACAATTGCCAACGCCACCGACACAACAAGAGCACGTGCCCATCGTGGAAACGACACGCCCCGAAATTCCCGCTCCCACGCCGAATTCGACGCCGGCCGAAAACACGTTGACCGTGCGAAAGTTCAACAGTTGGTACGGCGACTTCCAGGCGCTGACCAATCTCGATCTCGATGTGCCGAAACATCAGGTCACCGCGTTCATCGGTCCGAGCGGTTGCGGCAAGAGTACGTTCCTCCGCTGGATGAATCGGATGAACGATCTCATCCCTTCGGCGCGCGCCACCGGCACATTGAAGCTGCATGAACGCGACCTGCTCGCCAAAGATCTTGATGTCGTTGGCTTGCGCCGATATGTCGGCATGGTCTTTCAGAAACCGAATCCGTTTCCGAAATCCATCTTCGACAACGTCGCGTTCGGGCCTCGCCTGCACCGCAAGATTTCCAAAACGGATACCAAGGATCTGGTGGAACGCTGCCTGAAACAAGCCGCGCTCTGGGATGAAGTCAAGGACCGCCTCAATGACTCCGCGCTCGGATTGTCCGGCGGTCAGCAACAACGACTTTGCATTGCTCGCGCCATTGCCACGCAGCCTGAAATCGTTCTGATGGATGAACCCTGCTCAGCGCTTGATCCGAAATCAACCCTGCGCGTCGAGGAACTGATCGCTGAGCTTCGAACGAAATTCACGATCATCATCGTGACGCACAACATGCAACAGGCCGCACGTGTGTCGGACCTGACCTCGTTTTTCTGCGAAGGACGGC
>JBCCFX010000316.1:0-2050 GCA_039029515.1 Planctomycetota bacterium | reverse complement strand
GCGTGTTGCGGTCATCAATGGCAATTTAATAAACGCATCACTGACGTTCTGAAGATCCCCGGACTCGGACCGAAGACCGTCAAGGCGATCTGGGACCACGCGGGCGTGACGGATATACCTTCGCTCAAGGAAGCGATTGCGTCCGGCACGCTGGCCGACGTCCCGCGCATGGGCGCCAAGACGATTCAGAACATCACCGATTCGATCGCATTTGCCGAGAAGTCATCGGATCGCACGCGACTCGGCCAGGCGCAACCACTCGCGGAGCAGATCGTGGCCTCGCTACAACAACGGAAGGACGTCAAGGCAATTGACTACGCAGGATCGCTGCGACGCGGACGCGAGACGATCGGCGACATCGACATTCTCGTGGCGGCAACCAAGGCTGATGCGATCAGCGACGCCTTTCAAACCATGCCGGGCGTCGAGAAGGTGCTCGTCGCGGGCGACACCAAGAGCAGCATCCGCCTCGACGTCGGCGTGCAGGTCGATCTGCGTATCGTGCCTCCTGATGTTTACGGCGCAGCCTTGATGTACTTCACCGGTTCCAAGGAGCACAACGTCGTGATGCGAGAGCGCGCGATCAAGCGCGGCCTTCGGCTCAACGAATACGGCTTGTTTCCTGAGGACGATGAGGACTCGCCACCGCAGACACGCGGCATCAAACCAGTGGCCGCGAAGACGGAGCAAGACATCTACGCCGCGCTTGAGCTTCCGTACATTCCGCCAGAGCTGCGCGAAGCGCGAGGCGAATTCGACACCGATCCACCCGCATTGATTACGGTGAAGGACATCAAGGCCGAACTGCATGCGCATACGATCGCGTCAGATGGCAAGATGACAATCGAGGAGTTGGCCGAGTGCGCGCTCGAGCGCGGTTTTCATACGATTGCTGTCACGGATCACTCACGCTCCAGCGCACAGGCCAATGGTCTCGAAGTGGATCGATTGCTTGAGCACATCGATGCCGTCCATGCCGTCAATGAAGCCATGGACGACATCACGGTGCTTGCCGGTTCGGAAGTCGACATCCTTGCCGATGGTCGACTCGACTACAACGATGACATCCTCGCGCAACTCGATGTTGTCGTCGCATCGCCACACACCGCGCTATCTCAGGATCCGAAGAAAGCTACTGCACGACTGCTCAAGGCGATCGAGCATCCACTGGTGCACATCATCGGACATCCGACTGGCCGCATCATCAACAAGCGCGAAGGTCTGCTCCCCGACGTACCGACACTGATCGCCGCCGCGGTCGAACACGACACCGCGATGGAGATCAACAGCAACTTTCTCCGCCTTGATCTCCGTGACACGCACGTTCGCGCTGTCGTTGAAGCTGGCGGCCTGATCGCCATTGATACCGACGCCCACACGCCGCAGCACTTCGAATTTCTCCGTTACGGCGTCACCACCGCACGGCGTGGCTGGTTGACGAAGCAGCAGTGCATCAATGCATGGTCGAAGACGAAACTCTACCGCTGGTTGAAATCCAAGCGTTAAATGGCAGCCACCGCGACACCGGGTAGAGTGAACACCGGCATGAACCGAATCATCCAGGGCGACTGCCTCAATGTCCTCCCCACGCTCCCGAAGGCGTGCGCTCGGCTCCTCTACCTGGATCCGCCTTTCAACACCGGTTCATCACAGCGGCGAACCACCACCACTGTGACCGCCGTCGAAGAGGACGCAGCCGGCGACCGGCATGGATTTGGCGGCCGACGCTATCGTTCAACGCCCGGTGATGAGCATGCCTACGACGATGACTTCGATGATTTCATCGGGTTCCTGCTATCGCGCATCGAAGCGGCCATGCCGTGCCTGACTGATGACGCCTCGATTTTTGTCCATCTCGATTGGCGCGAGGTGCACTATGCAAAGGTCGCGCTCGATCAGCTGCTGGGTCGCGATCACTTCATGAATGAGATCATCTGGGCGTACGACTTTGGCGGACGCTCAAAGAAGCGCTGGCCGACCAAGCATGATTCCATTCTTTGGTACGTGCGAGATCGCAAGCACTACATCTTTGATTACGACGCCATGGATC
>JBCCFX010000315.1:0-2095 GCA_039029515.1 Planctomycetota bacterium | reverse complement strand
GGAACGGCGACGCGCCGTCGCACGACTCGCCCACCCACTCACTGGCACGAGCATCGGCAGAGTCGCCGGATGAATTGCAGTGCCTGAGATTCCACAGATGCCCGAGCTCGTGCGCGACAAGTTCGGCTTGAGTGCCATCCGAGTCTTTCTGTTCAGCAAAGCAGAACGCTCGTGTCCGATCGCATACCTCCCCGATACCAAGAGCGCGTCCCGCAAGTCCATCACCGCTGGTCGGACTGACCGCATCCTTGTTCGTGAGCAGAAGGGAAACGTCGTAAGGAACGAGCTGGAAACTCAAGACCCATTCATCACGATGCTCCTGATTGATCGTGGGGCCATCGGTCGACACATACGGATCGTTACTGGACGTTCGAATGACAATGATCGAAATGACATGCGTGATGTTCCCGGCGGCCTCGTATGCGGCATTGATGTTGTTGATGATCTTGCCGACCTCGCCCTGAACGCTCGCCACACTGCTACCGAACTCCTCGTAGTATTCGAAGTCGCAGTCAACACCGATCAAGGCCGTAACGTTGCTTGTCCCACCACCACCCGCGAGCCCGGGATCCAAATCCAGCACTTTCCGCGGCGGCTTCTGGTCGCGCTTGAATTGCTCCCACGCCGGATTCACCGGCGGTTGATCACACACCAGTGGTGGTGACTCCACGTCAGACGACCGATACACCGCGTGCACACCCATACCATCGAGCGGTGTCACCTCGCGTTGGGTGTGGTTGGGCATGCGAATGATCGCATGAAGGCCATCATCTTCGAGCGCGGCCGTCACCACGCTGCCGGGCAACGCACGCACCGTGCCGCGGTATGTGTTCGGCTCCATCGGAGCCATCTCCGTGCGCTCGCCATTCTCGCCGATCGCCACGATCTTTGCGTTCGGCGCAAACACCGAAACGCGTTCGAAGTCGATCGTGTGGGCATCACCATCGAGCATGATGTCCGTCGAGAAGAACTGCGGCTTGTCCACCGGCACCACCAAGGCGGCAAAGTCGAATCGTTTCAGCGTCGGCAGCAGCTTTTCCGGCGGGTCGGCGTGCGCCGAACCGGTCAGCGTGCCCAGCGCGATGGTGGTCGCAACGACGCCGGTCAGGGTTGTGGTCATGAAACGCTTCATCGTGAATCTCCTTTCGTTGTGAGTTGATTGCACAAGCGTTTCACTTACTGAAGGTTGACGAGCACCAGCACCATGCCGGTCTCTTCGTCGAGCGTGGACATCGCCTTGCCGATCACCGAACCGTTGCCGCGGGCAAAGTCCGTGACCTTCATCGCGTGGCCGGGAATCGAGGCAGTTGTGAGCAGGTCGCCCGGCTGGATTATGCCGTTCTCGATCGAGCACTTCACGTACACGCGGCCGGTCATCGCGACCTTGGTGTCGCCATCGAGCAGGCCATCCTGACCAAGGTGAATGCCCGGGTTCACGCCGTTCGCACCGGACACCACGCCGGCGACCTTGAAGTCGTAGGCTTCGGTGGAGATGGTCAGCGCGCCAGGTGTGTTCGGATCGATCACCATGACCGAGCCGGGTTCGGCGACGATGTCGTCGGCGGTGTTGAAGCCTTCGACGATGTCGGCACCACCGTTGATTCGCAGCACGTCACATTCCAAGTCGCCACATTTCAAGTCTCCTCGAATATCTACATCGGAGAGCGAAACAATACCGCTGGAAAACAACGCCACTGATGGTCCTGCAACGCTGAAGCTATTGAGCGCCACGAGGTTACTCTGGACAACGATGCTGTCCGCATCGATGTCGAACGGGAATTCATACGGCGTCTCCGCCGTCAGAATCTTTCGGGTACCCTCGGGACCACCAATGTGGAGCTTGGCTTGCGGGTTCTCCTCTGAGATACCGACGTTGCCGTTGTTTTCCATTCGGATGATGCTGGCATTGGCCGTCGTTTCGCCCGGGCCGTATCGAACTTCAAGTCCGCCCCCGATAGCAGGTGTTCCGCGAAACATCGTCCAGTTATCAACGAGCAGGCCATTCCCGTCAAACTCCTTCATATTCAGGCACGAGCCGATCGAACCACCCTGGCCGCTGTACAACTCCACTATCGCGTCTTCGGCGGTGATCAGG
>JBCCFX010000314.1:0-2115 GCA_039029515.1 Planctomycetota bacterium | reverse complement strand
GCGCAGCGTACTTTCACCAGTCCGACAGCTTTGCCATGATTCGCGGCGGTCACCTCGACTTGTGTGTTCTTGGTGCATTGCAGGTTTCTCAGTCGGGTGATCTCGCAAACTGGTCCGTCGGTGGTCCTGATGCCATCCCGGCCGTTGGCGGCGCGATGGATCTGGTTGCCGGCGTGAAGTCGATCTACGTCATCACCCAGCATTGCACGAAGCACGGCGAACCGAAACTCGTTGAGTCCTGCACGTTCCCGCTCACCGGTCTTGGTGTGGTGAATCGGGTGTATACCGATCTCGCGGTCGTCGATATCACGCCGCAAGGGTTTGAACTCGTCGAAGTCTGCCCGGGCGTGAGCGTTGAAGATGTTCAAGCATGCACCGGCGCACCGTTGTTGTTGGGATCAGAACGAATTCAGAAGGTCTGACATGGGAAGTCCAACCGTGACATCTCGGAGCGGCGAGCTCTACGAACGTGCGCAACAGGTCCTGCCCGGTGGCGTGAGTCGGAACACGGTGCTGCGCGATCCACATCCGGCGTACGCAGACCACGGAGAAGGCTGCAGGATCGTCGATCTTGATGGTATCAGCCGCGTCGATTTTTCGAACAACATGTGTTCACTGATTCACGGGCATGCAGATCCGGACATCGTTCGCGCCGTGTCAGCGCAGGTCGCTCGTGGCACCGCCTTCACGATGGCAACCGAATTGGAAGTGCTGTACGCAGAGCATCTGTGCGAGCGCGTCAACTCCTTCGAGAAACTTCGCTTCGTCAACTCCGGGACCGAAGCTGTCATGGTGATGCTCAAAGCAGCTCGCGCCTTTACCGGCCGCCCGAAGGTTGCCAAGGTCGAAGGTGCATATCACGGCGGGTACGACTACGCGGAAGTCAGTCAGGCACCGGACCCTTCGACATGGGGCAGCGTTGACCGGCCACAGAATGTTCCCCTCGTCCATGGCACGCCGCGTTCGGCGGTTGAAGATGTCGTGATCCTGCCGTTCAACGATGTTGATCGCGCTCTCGCGATTCTCGAGGACTACAAGGATGACCTTGCGTGTGTCCTGCTCGACCTGATGCCGCATCGCGTTGGCTTGCAGTTGGCCGAAGAGTCGTTTGTGAAAGCGATTCGAGATTGGACGGCACGCAATGGCGCATTGATGGTCCTCGATGAAGTCGTCACTTTCCGCTGCGAATACGGTGGTCTGCAATCGCGCTACGACTTCACGCCAGACCTCTCGGCAATCGGCAAGATGATCGGCGGCGGGTTCCCGATCGGCGCACTCGGCGGGCGCGCTGTTGTCATGGATGTCCTGAATCCGCGCGCGAAGAAAGTGCTCTTCCCGCACTCGGGTACGTTTTCAGCAAATCCGATCTCGATGACTGCCGGCCTCGCCGCGATGCGAAAGTTCGAACCGGCAGCCGTCACGCGACTGAATGGGCTCGCCGATCGTGCACGGCAGGGCATTCGCGACGCGATCGAGCGCCTGGGCGCGAAGGCATGTCTGACCGGCGGCGGTTCCATGTTCCGCATTCACCTGAAGGAACGCGTGCCGCTGAACTATCGCGAGGCGTTTCTTGATCCGGCCGAGCGCAGCCGACTGAAGCAGTTGCTGGATCATCTGTTCGATGAAGGCTTCATCATGATCAACACGTGTTCGGCGGCATTGTCGACGCCGATGACCGAAGCCGACGTTGATTCGCTCGTTCACGCGGTAGCATCGGGCCTCGAGAAGTTCGGCACAGCGCGATAACCGGGGCCTTGCAGCTGGCGCATGGCACTATGAGTCCGCAGCGTTGACCTCATCGAGCCACTCCAGCACGTCGACTGCTGAACGCTGTCCGCGAAGCGTGCTGATCACCTCGCCGTTGCGTATCGCATACGAACACGGAATCGAAAGGCCGCCGAGATATTCCTGGGCAAGCGCGCAAGCATCATTCGGCAAAGAGGACATGCTCTGAGCACCACTTGCGGTTCTCTCGCGAGCAGCAGCAGCGTCAACCATGAGGGCGCGGAAGTCGACATGCGCTTGGACGCAGTAATATGGCTCCACATTTGCATGGGTCGCGTAGACGTTGTCGCCGTGCGGAGTCGGAAACCTCCCGGTGGCACCCGAACCACG
>JBCCFX010000313.1:0-2127 GCA_039029515.1 Planctomycetota bacterium | reverse complement strand
GACGAGAATCACGCCCACAAACAAGAGCGGCACTTTGGTCCGCGTGGATTCCTTGATGACGGTGTGCGCCACGGCAAGCAATTGAATCCGCTGGTCCATGAGGATCAGCATCAGGCGCACGAGAAGCACGTACGTGAAGCCAAGCATGCCGATGCCACCGAAGAACATCATGCCTTCGAGGCTGCCGAAGAGCCAGGACGCGCCGACGAACATGCTTGTCGCGATGATCGTGATGAGGAACGGGACGGTCACGCCGGTGATGACGATCGCCAGCAACCACGCAAGCGCGACACAGGCGAGCAGCAGCGTGGTTTCGAAGTCCCGCAGCATCCAGTTGGGCACCCAGCCCGGGAACTGGTCACCAAGCAATTCGCCCACGAGTCGGTCGACGTTGACCACGCGGCCATCGGCACTGAAGTATGTCTGTGCGCGGATTCGGTACGATTCGCCGCCGTACGTCCGACCGTCGACCGTGATGCTACCGGTATCACGAAGCGAGAGCGCCGCCTGATCATTCTCGGCGAGATTCGCGCCGAGCAACTCATTGCGAAGCGCTGTGCCCTGGCTGACGAGGCTGCGATTGCTCGACAGAATTGGATAGAACACCGAGGCAACAATGATGACAGCGATCGCGCACGCGATGCCCTTGAACACCGTCTGGTGCTGCATGCGATCGAGTCGGCGATACAGGTTGCGGAGCGCGGTCATCGGGTTCAGTTCTTTCCGGGCGCTGATGGACCATCGTCATCAAGCAGCGAATCGATGAATGAAGAATCAACGTCCTTCGGCGTCTCCGGAGCCGGGCCGGATTCCACAACACGCGGCGCCTGTTTCGGTGCATCCGGCTCGATGAGATCGCGCAGCACTTCGTCCTGCTTCGGCCCGTCACATTCTGGTGCCTTGACCGTCGCCTCAACGGCGCGAGCGGCAGGCGGTGCTTTCTGTTCGTTCGTGAGCGCATCAATGAGATCGTCACCCTTCGCCTGTTCAGATCGAAGGAACTCCGCGGTCTCACCGCCATGCAAAGCTCCTGACGTCGACACCTGTTCCTGTCGCGCCCGATTGACGATGTCGACGAAGAGATCTTCGAGGCGCTGTCGGCCGGCATGCACGCGTTCGATGCCTTGACCCTCGCACTCTTCGATGACCTGTTCGATACGGGCGATCGTCTCATCACGCAGGCGTGGCGTCTCGATGACCGTCCGATCAGTATCGGCAAGAAGTTCGTCGGATGAACCTTCTGCTCGAATTCGGCCGCCGTATAGCATGACCATGCGGTCACATACGTCCTCGACATCGGCGAGGAGGTGTGAACTGAGGAGAATCGTCTTGCCACGTTTCCCCATCTCGATGATGAGATCCTTGACCTGACGCGTGCCGATCGGATCAAGTCCGCTCGTGGGTTCATCGAGGATCAGAAAGTCCGGATCGTTGATGAGCGCTTGCGCGAGCCCGATGCGTCGCATCATGCCTTTGGAGAACTCGCCGATCGGCCGGTAGCCAACCTGCGACAAACCGATCATGTCGAGCAATTCATCGGTGCGTCGTTTGCGCGTGCGTCGATCGAGCCCGAAGATTTTGCCGTAGTAATCGAGCGTTTCGCGCGCGTTGAGGTACTTGTAGAGATACGACTCTTCCGGCAGGAATCCAATGCGCTTCTTCGATGCGACATCGGTTGGCATACGTCCAAACACGAGTAGTCGACCGCTCGTCTTGTGCAGCAGACCGAGAATCATCTTGATGGTCGTACTCTTGCCCGAGCCATTGGGGCCAAGCAGACCAAAGATCTCACCGTGCTGAATGTCGAGATCGAGGTTGTCGACCGCGCGGGCTTTCGTCCGCATCCAGAAGTCTTTGAAGACCTTGGTAAGGCCGACGGCTTCAACCACCGGCGTCGATGACGTGACCATGCGTGGTCTCCGAGTTGCGATCGTTAATCGTCGTTGTCATTCGCCCATGATTCGGCGTTGCGATTCAGGCGACGATTTCGGACATCGCCGTCACGCTGGACGCCCCAGGGAATTCGTTGCGCACGCTGGAAACCCTGCACGGCGGCCTGGCGCGAAGCGGCTTCGCGTTGATCGAGTCGATTCTTGCGGCGCAGTTCCGCGATCTGCTGGTTGGCCG
>JBCCFX010000312.1:0-2135 GCA_039029515.1 Planctomycetota bacterium | reverse complement strand
GTGCCGACGAGGATGACGTTGTCGATGCCGTCAGCGCCAGCCCAGGTCGCGGGCGGCACGCTGCCATCCTCGGGAAGATCCGCGCTGCCGTACCGGAGCATGTATCGGGTGATCAGCCCGCCCATCGAGTGCGCGACGATGTCGAACTGAATGTCGGGATTGTCGATGCCATATTCATCGAGATAGGCCTGACGAACGTAGGCACGTTTCTCATCGATGAATGCATCCAGCCGCGCGGCGTTCTCGGGGATGTCCCGGCGCCAGTCATAGTCGAACTGGAAGCATGTGTAGTGGTCATCGCCGTAATCGATCGCGCCGGAGTCTCCGAGTTGATCATCGCGATACCCCCCTGCGCCAAGGGTGCCAAGGATGCGCGAGTAGGCATCGAGTTCGATGGGCAGTCCGAGGACGGTGAGCTTGATGCGATCGAGTGCGCCGTTCGATGACACGGAATCGCGCAGTTCTCGCAGCGGCGTCGTGTCATCGATGGGTAGCGCGACAAGGCGTGCGCCATCTGGTTTGTCGGGGTTGGCGGCCCCACCACCGAAAGCGCCCCAGACGATGGTTTGTGTTTCATCTTCGATGAGTTGTGATCCGAGAATGCCGGGGATCACAATGACGGGATTGCGGTACGGATCATGGTGTTGCGCCGCGCGGTCATAGATGCTCCCCAGTTCAGGGGCGCGGACCGGCTTCGTGCAGGATTGCAGCATGACGGCGGTCAGCGAGGTGATGGCGATGGCGACGATGGAATGACGAAGAGGGTTATGCATACGGGGCATCATCCCGAATTCTGGTGGTGTTTGCGATGGGTTGACCGGAGGTTGCAGTCCGGACTAGGGAATTCTGCGTAGTGCTGGTGTGGCCCTTACGAAACGAAAATAGTCCGCAATTCTGCTCAATGTCGGTGGAAGATTGGCAACATTGGATCGTCTAATCCGATAGAAGAAGCGAGCGTGGTGCTCGCCTCTGTTGGGGGGGCAAGTCTCCGTACCACACCGTCTGACACGTTGCATGCAACAAGTCGAATGGTGCAGGATCGACGAGCGGCCGGTGGGGCCGCGGGATCGGTACGCGGGTGGCCCTTCGGGTCCGTCGTCAGTGACGACGTGGTGGAAGAGAAGTCTGATGCGTCGTCTGGCGATCATCTCCGACATTCACGGAAACCTGCACGCGCTTCAGGCCGTGTTCCGACGTCTCGAAAAGATGAGCGTCGACGGCGTGGTCTGCCTCGGGGACATCGTCGGATACGGTCCGTATCCCAGCGAATGCCTCGACCTCATCACCAAGTACTGCTCCATCATCGTGCAGGGCAACCATGACCTGGCTGCGGTTGATCCGCACGCTGCGAATTCATTCAACGGTGCTGCACGCGAAGCCATCTATTGGACGCGGGATCGCATCAGTCCGTTACATCTTGATGCCCTGAATCGCATGCGAACGATCGAATACTTCGACGAGCGCATCATGTGCGTGCACGATTGCCCGGTGCCGGGACCGACGGACTACGTTCACGACCGCTCGATTGCATCGATCGCATTCCGCGGCGTCGACGCCCCACTCTGCCTGCTGGGTCACACGCACGTGCCGATGGTCTTCGAGACCTCAAGCGACCGTGTCGAGGATGATCTTCGCCCGGGTGATGTGACCGCTCACATTCTCCGTGACGGCGTTGACATCGAATTCTCGGATTCCTGCCGGTATATCGCGAACCCCGGCTCGGTCGGGCAACCGCGGGACTGTGATCCGCGAGCGAGCTTTGCGCTGCTCGATCTGGAAGCGAACACGTTCACGGTGCATCGCGAAGCCTACGACGTGGCCGCAGCCCAGCTCGCAACGCAGCGTGCAGGTCTTCCCACCGTCCTGGCAGCTCGACTCGCGATCGGCGCCTGAGTTGAAACCGTGAGCTGACCGCGACCTCACCCACTTGATCCCCACGCGACGTGTTGTGCGCTCCGGCCTGCAGCACGTCGTTCTTCGTGCGCTTCCATGGACTTCCATGCTTGTCATGGTGAGGTCAGATCGCCTCACAGATGCCGGTTATTTCCGACCGAGTCGTCGCCACCACGGCACCGTCGCTTGCTCGCCCTGGGATCGTAGGACGTCACCGAGATCGTTGACCGACTTCGGACGTG
>JBCCFX010000311.1:0-2228 GCA_039029515.1 Planctomycetota bacterium | reverse complement strand
GATCGCACGCTGACGATATGCAGCCGGCGATTATCGACCCGAACGAATTCGACTGATCTCTCCGCTGGATTCACTCCGAACGCCGATTCCCGCCTCGATCCGATCGGTGTTTCAGCCTGTTCGGATCGAAAACGGCACCCACGTCGCATGGACGCGGGTGCCGTTCGATGTGGCGATGCTGAGGCCGGAGCTTCGAAGGTGGGGACAGATCGTCCCGAGGGTGTCAGGGCAGGTCGATCGGGATCAGCACGCGGTTGACCGTGTGGATGATGCCGTTGTCGGCGTGCACGTTCACCGGGAAGGTCAGGCGCGGATTTCGGAAATCCGGATCGTTGTCCACGATCTTGAAGTAGCGGGGCAGGAAGGTGCCGCCCTGTACGGTTTCGACGTTGACCTGGAAGAAGCTCAGGACGATGAAGCCGAAGAAATTCACGCGCTGCGGAACGACGTGGTACGTCAGGACAAGCGTCAGTGGCGGTACGAAGTCGCCATTCTCGTCCAGCGTGGCAAGCACGCTCTTGATCGCTTCCGCGGCGACCTGTTCGTCGTTCGTCACGACGCCGAAGTCAGCTGCGAGCTTCAGGAATGCGCCATCGTTCGGGGCAAAGACGGTGAAGTTCGCGTTCTCGTCGGCCAGCGTTTCCGCGAGACCTGCGGCGAGGACGAAGTCGAGCAAGATGTCGTAATCGCGGCGATCGTTATCGAATTCGCCACTCGATGCGACGATGTCGGTGATGGTCTGGGCCGATGAAAGGGCAGTGGTCGTGCACAGCGCAGCGACCGCGCACAGCACGCGGGCAGCGTACGTGAAACTCATGATCTGACTCTCCGTGTTGAGGTGAATGCAATGGTTCGCGGCGAGCGAACGGGGATCAATTCGTCGATCGATGCACTCGGTTTCAGCGGGCGTGAGAATTTCTGTTGAGGTCGTTCCTGCGCGGGCCAATGAGATGAATTGGAACCTGGAATCCTGCTAGCATGCCGCCGACATCCATGTGAGGGCATCGATCCGTTATGGCTGAAACATCATTCGACAAGGGCAAAATGGAAGTGCTGCTGCTGGAAGGCGTTCATCCGAACGCCGAAGCACGTTTCAGCGCCGCCGGGTATAGCAACGTGCAGCACATGCCGCACGCGCTGCCGACGCCCGAGTTGCTTCACGCGATGAGTACCGCGCATCTCGTCGGTATACGGTCCGGCACGCAACTGACCAAAGATGTCCTCGATGTCGCCACTCGATTGATCGGGATCGGCTGCTTCTGTATCGGTACGAATCAGGTAGATCTCGACGCCGCGCGACGGTGCGGCGTGCCGGTGTTCAACGCCCCGTACTCCAATACACGAAGTGTGGCGGAACTCGTCCTGGCGGAAGCGATCCTGTTGCTCCGCGGCGTGCCTGCGAAACACGACCTGCTTCGCAAGGGTACGTGGAAGAAGAGCGCGCACAATGCCTATGAGATTCGCGGCAAGACGCTTGGCGTGATCGGTTACGGCAACATCGGTTCGCAGTTGGGTGTGCTCGCGGAATCGATGGGTATGCATGTGCTGTATCACGACGTCGTGCCCAAGCTCAAACTGGGCAACGCGCGGGCCACGTCGACACTCTCGGAGTTGTTCGAGCAGAGCGATGTTGTCTCGTTGCATGTTCCGGCGACAGTGGATACCGCAAACCTCATCGGTCGGGATGAACTTCGTGCGATGCGTCAGGGGGCAGTGCTCATCAATGCGAGTCGCGGCAATGTGGTGGATGTTGAAGCACTTGCCGAGTCCATCAACAGCGGTCATCTGCTCGGGGCGGCGATCGATGTCTATCCGGAGGAGCCGAAGTCCAACGACGACGGGTCAACGTTCAGCACGCCTCTGCACGCGTGTGAGAACGTGCTGCTGACACCGCACATCGGCGGGAGCACACAGGAAGCGCAGGCGAACATTGCCGAAGAGGTTGCCGAGAAGCTCATCCTGTGGAGCGACAACGGTTCGACGCTGAGCGCAGTGAACTTTCCGGAAGTCGCGTTGCCGGCACATCCCGGCAAGCATCGAGTTCTGCATATCCACCGCAACGAGCCCGGCATGTTGAGCCGAATCAACACTATGTTCTCGGAGACGGGCGCCAATATCGCGGCGCAGTATCTTCAGACCCACGCCGATGTGGGATACGTCGTGATCGACCTCGATGCGGCATCGAGTGGTGATGTCATGAACCGACTTCGGGTGATCGACGGCACGAT
>JBCCFX010000310.1:0-2407 GCA_039029515.1 Planctomycetota bacterium | reverse complement strand
GTTGTTCGGCAATCCGGGTGGACGACCCGACCGCAACTTCCACTTTACGTTCGAGCTGCACACGCACTTCACGTACGACGAATCTGCCGGGCAGATCTTCAAGTTCGTCGGCGACGATGACGTCTGGGTCTTCATCGACGGCAAGCTCGCGATCGATCTCGGCGGCGTCCACGCCGCGACCGAACAGTTCATCGATCTCGATCGCATGGGTTTGACTGACGGCGAGACATATCAACTCTCGTTCTTCTTCGCCGAACGTCACCGAACGCAGTCGAACTTCCGCATCACCACCAACCTGGAACTCTCGTCGATCAAGCCGCCGTCCGTGACCGCAGCATTCGACTGATTCCCCAATTGCTCTCTCTCTCGGGACGCCACGAAGTCACACCACAACGTTCCGCCCCGTTCATGCCTGCCCGTGCCGGTGCTCGACTGCCCACCACCAGTCGGTATCGACGCGGGCGGCATACTTTTTGTCCTGCACGCGTGCTCGTCAGATGCCGAATCGTTCGGATTCCGCTCGAATGGCATCAATGCAGCGCTGAATATGTTCCGTCGGATCCACGCCGAGTTCCTCGATGCCGATGCGAATATCGTCGCGATTGACGCCGGCGGCGAATGCCTTGTCCTTGAGCTTCTTCTTCACGGACTTCGGTGCGAGATCACTGATGCCGTTCGGTCGCACTTTGGCACATGCGACGATGAATCCCGCAAGTTCATCGACCGCAAACAGGCACTTGGCGAGATCAGTGGCACGCGGCACCCCGGTCGCGGGATTGTGCGCCATGATCGCGTCCAGGATCTCATCATCGAGGTCTGTCTGCGCACGAAGGTGCGCGACACCAACCGCGGGATGTTCTTCCAGTGAAGGATGTCGCTCATAGTCGAAGTCGTGCAGCAGGCCGGCGATCATCCATCGTTCGCGATCGTCGACGCTATGCACGTCGGCGTAGGCCGCGGTGCAGAGTGCGACACATTCCATGTGAACGCGCAGCGCTTCGCTGGACGTCCATTCATGCATCAGTGTTCGAGCATCTTCGAGGTTCATGAACGTATCGTATCGGGATTGTCGATGCCTGCGAGGTACCGCCGGATGCAGCGCTCGGCAATGGCACGCTCGCCGCGCCGGCAGAAGATCAAGACAACAACCGGCACAAGAGCCAGGGGAATCGCCACCACGATGATCGGAGGGTTCGCGATCACCCAGATGATGACCGTGATGACGCCGGCCGTGCCTGCGCAATATCCTGCCAGCAACGCGTGCGCGAGAAAGGCCAATGTGACCCCGCCGCCCTCGTGAAATCGACGCTGAACGTTGTGCAGCAGCATCGCCCACCCGCCGATGTACAGCGCGGTGAAGACCGCCATCCATATCCATAAGCCCTGGCCGATCGTCACGCCCAGACTGACGGCCCAGAATGGCAGGCCAATCACCCCCCACGTCACGGGCATCAGAATCGTCTGAAAGCCCGGTGCATCAAACCATGGCCGCGTCCATCGGCGCGTCGCCATACGAGCGACATCGCACACGACGCCGCATTCCGGACACGTAATCTGATCGCCGGTCAGACCGCAGAGTGCGTAATCGCACGACGGACATCGCAACTGACGGCGAATCTCATCAAGCGTGGCCGAGCGTCGGGTCATGCGTGCCCCATCGAAGCATCATGGTTCTTCTGCTACAACGTACGCATGATGCCACGGATTGTGTTCCAGATGATTGTGCTTCTGCTTCTTGTCCCGGCGAACGCCCAGTCGCTGCCCGACAGTTTGCTGACGGTCGCGGAACGAAGCGACTTTCAGGCGACCGCGACGTCCGCAGAGGTTGAAACGTTGATGGTCGCCATCGCCGATGCGTCCGCCATCGTGCACCTGGACTCGCTCGGCAGCTCATTTAACGGCCTTGACATTCCGATGGCGATCATCGCCAATCCTCCATTACAGGCGCCGCCAGCCGATGACGATGACCGACTCGTCGTGCTCGCGTTCGGCAACATTCACGCTGGCGAAGTGTGCGGCAAGGAAGCCTTGCTCATGCTCATGCGCGAATGGGCGTTGTCGCCGGAAGACATGATCTTCGAAGACATCATTCTGCTCGTCGCGCCGAACTACAACCCTGACGGCAATGACGTGATGGCGCTGGACAATCGTCCGGGCCAGATCGGACCTGCCGAAGGTATGGGACAACGGCCCAACGCACAGGGATTTGATCTCAATCGCGACTACGTCAAGCTCGAATCACCGGAAGCGCGCGGCATGGTCGATGTGTTGAACCGCTGGGATCCCGATCTCATCATCGACACGCATACCACCAATGGTTCGCGACACCGGTATGCATTGACGTACGAAGTACCGCTGAATCCCTCCGGTCACCCCGCGCCAATCGATTATCTCCGTCAAGAATTGC
>JBCCFX010000309.1:0-2455 GCA_039029515.1 Planctomycetota bacterium | reverse complement strand
TCTTCGAGGTCGTTGATCGCAAACTCCGCGACAACCCGATCGAACTCGCTGAAATGCAGGTCAGCATCTTCACCGAGCAGTGATGAGAGTTCGTTCGATTCGTCCGGCTCGAGGCCGAACAGGGCGCGGTCGAGGAGCAATTCCTGGGCGCGAGGCGAATTGGGCACGTTGGCATGCTTCATGAATCCACCTCCACCTGAGAAGGCGCATCCTTTTCACGAAGCATCTCGCGAACTCGCTGCAGACCACGACGAGCGTGCGTCTTGACGGTGCCGAGCGGGAGCTCGGTGTGACGTGCAATCTGCTCATGCGTCAACCCGTAGTGGATGGCGAGCTTGAGTACACGTTGTTGATCCGTTGACAGGCCTTCGAGCGCCTGGGCGGCGGCGGCACTTGCATCGGCCGTTTCCACGGTGTCGCGCGTGTCGACCGGCGCTGATTCTTCGCGAACCTTGACCTCGTCAATCAGACGTCGTTCGCGCTTGTACTTGCGTCCTCGGTCGATAAGCCGGCGTCGGGTGATCATCGCGACGAACGTCACTTCAGAGCCCATGGCCTCGTCGTAACGACTCGCGTTTTCCCAGAGGGAGATGAAGACTTCCTGGGCTGCATCATCGACGTCCGAGGCGACCGGACACAGGCGACGCGCCAAACCGTAGACGAGACCACTGTATCGCTCGATGCATTCCTGCATCGCCGTCATGTCACCGGCAGCGACTTTTGTCAGAAGGATCTCAGACACGGTGTCGTGATGCTCTTTCGCCATTTCGGGCGTCCCGGAACGGTTTGTCCATTGCCGTAGTCTACCGGATCGATGGACGCCTCGCAGTCGTCCGATCCGACCAAAGCCGTCACCAATGCGCTCCTGTTCCGCCACCGCGATCGACGTATCGTCGTCGTCGAGTCGGTAGTCATGTGAATCGAGCAGATTCATGGTCGGCGGCCCTGATGAGGTTCGTCCGCGACGGCATCGGCTTCGATGCGTCGCACGGGATCACCACCGGAACAGTTGGTGGTCTCATCAGTCTTCGACGTCGTTTCTACCGTGGATTCAAGCGTTTTCGGCCGCGTCGCCCACGGTTCCGGTCGTTTCGACTGCCGTCGTGATATCACGGTCGTTTTCGCGTCCACGGCCCCCGAAATGCTCCGCCATCACGTCATATCGGTAGGAAAAAATGTCACGGAGATCGTTGCGAACCATGATCGGATGGGCCAGGCGACCACAGAGCATGTCATAGTCGACGATATCCAGCATCAACGTGCCGCCGGCAACATCCGTGAATCGATGCTCATGGTGCCACAGCCGGTACGGACCTCGCAGTTGCTGATCCACGAAGCGGATCGATGGTTCCCAGATCGAGATCTCGGTCTGCCAGCGCACCGGGATGCCGCGGATGCGAATCCGGTAGTCAATCAGCAGCCCCGGCGCCATCTCCAGCGGTGCCGGCGTCAGGATCTCGAATCTGAGTCGCGGCGGCGTGATCAGTTCCAGATTCCCCGCATCGGCGAAGAACGGAAAGACCTCATCGCGTTCCTGAGGAAACCACTGCCGGGCGGTGAGCCGCCAGCCCCGCGGACGACGTTCAATGGAGACAGACATGTCCGATCGTAGCCCTCCACCGGCGGCCCGACGATCCGGACGATCAGAATGCGGGCTACACTTGTGCCATGAACGAATCGACGAACAACGCATCGGGCACAACGCCTGCGCTGGAGGTCTCCGGCCTCCGCTTTCGGTACGACGATGGCCCGTGGGTCATTGATCTGGATCAACTCACGCTCGGCCCTGCCGAACAGATCCTTCTGACGGGTGGATCCGGCTTTGGCAAGAGCACGTTGCTGCAACTCATTGCGGGCTTGCTCGATCCTTCCGAGGGCACGATTCGAGTCGCGGGCGAGGATATGCATCGCCGTCGCGGCGCATCGCGCGATATCTATCGCGGTCGAAACATCGGGATGATCTTTCAGACGTTCAACCTCCTGCCTGGCTTCAGCGCGTTGGAGAACGTCATGCTGGCGCTCATGGTGTCCGATCGACCAAAATCGGAACATCGCAATCACGCGGGCGCGCTGCTCGCCGAACTGGGTATCGATGATCCAGGCACATCGCCGGATCGCATGAGCGTCGGACAGCAGCAACGAGTTGCCGTAGCGCGCGCCATCGCGTGCGAACCGCCGTTGGTCCTTGCTGATGAACCCACCGCAAGCCTCGACCCGGACAACACACAGGCAGCGATGGATATGATTCAGCGCACATGCGAAGCACACGGCGCTGCGCTCGTCTGCACAAGTCATGATCCGGTATTAGAGGGTCGGTTCACGCGCATCGAGTCGCTTGTGAAAAGTTTGGTGGGAGTGCCACTTTAATATAATGGTGTCAAGGAGATGTTGGAATAGCCCCACTGCTTGCACTAGCTGCCTGTGAACTTCCTTATTGGTGACTCGATCTCTGTAG
>JBCCFX010000308.1:0-2507 GCA_039029515.1 Planctomycetota bacterium | reverse complement strand
GCACCGATTTTCGTGGGTCGCGGATCACTTCATCTATCTGGCTTCAGTCGCGGTGCTTGTGATGATCATCGCATCGCTGGCCTCGATCCCCACGTTACGTTCACGATTGGGTGCGGTACTCGCCGGCATCGTTCTGTTGGTCGCCGCGATCCTGAGCCACCAGCACACCAAGACCTTCGAATCGCTCGACACACTCTGGCTCACCACGATTGAACGCACACCTTCATCATGGATGCCGAACAACAATATGTCGTCATTGATGCTTCGCCGCGCCGGCGTTGCGATGGATGCAGGCGACACGGATCTCAAGCACGCGTTCGCACGCGAGGCGCGCGATTTTGCACTTCGCGCGATTGAATTGAAACCTGACCACGCGAACGCACACAGCAACGCGGCAGAAGCGTTCCGATTGATCGATGACGTCGGAACGGCGCTCTATCACCAACAGACGGCAATCGACCTGCTCGAAGCCCGTGCCGATGTCGATCGGCGCCACAAGGAACTCGCCGACGAGTACTTCAAACGTGGCCGCCTCGAACATCTGCAGAAGCGCTGGGACGACACCGAAACGTCATTCCGTCGGGCCGTCGACTTGCATCCGGAACACATGATGTACTGGCAGGAACTGGCACAGTTCTACGAACGCCAGGATCGACTGGACGATGCCATCATTGTGTACGGCACGATGCTCGATCTCGAACCTGAGTTTGCGCCAATCATCGCACGGCTCGCGCGGCTGTTGCTTGAACAGGTTCGTTACGACGAATCGATCGCGCTCCTTGAGCGATCACTCGAGAGCACGGATGATGAGTTGCTTCGATGTCAGTTCCTGGACATGCTCGCCAACATCCATGCGTCAGCCGGCTCGTTCGAGATCGCCATTCGCCTCGCTACGGAAGCACGTGATATCGCGATCAGGCTGGACGTTCCGATCCTGCGCGATGGCATCCCGAGTCGTCTTGAGTCGTACCAGAACTCGCTCGATGCACGACGCAACGGTGCGGGTCCGCCGACCCCGTCACGATGACTGTTCGTGCTTCGGCTGATAGTTCAATGGCGGAAGCGTTACGCGGTCTGGCCTGACCTCCGTATCGGGCTCCACCTCGGACGACGTCGCGAGATAGCGTTGAGCGAGGTGTTGATACACCGCGGTGCCATCCGTCTTCCACCCGACCTCCTGATCGCGCAGCTCGCGCAACACCTTCGCGGGAATCCCTGCGACAAGCGATCGAGGTGGAACGTCTGTTCCCGCCTTGACGAAGGCCATCGCGGCGACAAATGACGCTTCGCCGATGATCGCGTCGTCCATGATGACTGCGTTCATGCCGACGAGCGCATTGCGACCGATTCGACACCCATGCAGCACCGCGCCGTGCCCGACGTGACCGTCCGGCTCGACGATGGTTGCTTTTCCGGGAAAACAATGCACCGTGCAATTGTCCTGGATGTTCGCGCCGGCCTGGATCTCGATGCGCCCGATGTCACCGCGGAGCGATGCGCTCGGGCCGATGAGACAACCGGCACCGATGATGACGTCGCCAATCAACGTTGCGGTGGGATGCACAAACGCGGTCGGATCCACGACGGGACGAACGCCTTCGAACTCATACGCCGGCATGGGCCGTCGCCTCCACAGGAACCAACACGCGCGACTGCACGATATGGAAACGGCCGGTGATGAAACCCGCATCGCACAACGTCGCGTTCCCAGCCGGATTGCAGCCGGTCACGTGGTAGTCACTGAATGCCGCCGCCTGATTGACGTAGATACCACCGACGAGATTACATGACAACGGTACGCCGGCATGCGCCGTAGCGTCTTCCGCCGCGGCGAGCGTCGCCGTATCCGTCGAGTAGATTCCCGCGGTGATTGCGCCGTGCTCAGCCGCAATGGACGACGCTAGTTCGATCGACTGCGTCGTGTTGTTCGTCGCAATGATGTAGGTCACCGGCCCGAACATTTCGCGTTCGAACAGCGCCTTGTCAGACGCATCAACCTTGATGATCAACGGCGAATGAATGCGCGCCTCAGGGAACCGTTCATCGGTCACCGCTTCTGAATCGCGGAGCACTGTTCCGCCATCAGCCTTCACCTTCTCAATGCGTTCGGCTGTGGCGGGACTCTGGATCGCACCGAGAACCTCGCACGCGCGAGCGTTGTCGCCGAGCAGGCCATTGATTGCCTTGATGAGTCCACCGGCGACATCATCGAACGAGACGTGTTCGCCGCCTGCCATGATGCCATCACGCGGAATGAAGATGTTCTGGCTCGTCGTGCACATCTGACCTGAATAGAGCGAGAGTGTGAACGCGAGGTTGGATGTCATCGCACGGAGATTGTCGACGCTGTCCACGATGACCGAATTCACGCCAGCTTTCTCGGCGTACACCGTCGCCTGTGTCGCATTGTGTTCAATCCAGGTGCCGAAAGCGCTACTTCCCGTGTAATCCACGATGCGCACCTGCGCGTGCGTGACGAGTTCCTTCGTGATCGGCGAATCGGCATC
>JBCCFX010000307.1:0-2532 GCA_039029515.1 Planctomycetota bacterium | reverse complement strand
GATCGCCGTGTTCGTCCTTGCCTACGCCATGGTTCACCTTCCGTTTGATCTGTTTGGCGGCTACCTGTTGCCGCGCCGTTTCAAGCGCCTGCATGCCACGGACAAGCGTCGTAATGAATCTTGGGAGCGAGGGATGCAGGCGCTTGAAACGGCGCGGCAACAGGTAGCCGCCAAACAGATCAAACGGAAGGTGAACCATGGCGTAGGCAAGGACGAACACGGCGATCATTGCGAACTGACCGCCAAGTGATGCATCAAACCATGTTGCGGCCCGGGATGGAATCCCGAATCCAAGTGCCAACGCTGACAAGGTCACGATCGTGCCGACTGCAGACATGCCAAGCCAGAGTCGAGCGCGACCATACCCGTGATCACCGATTGTCGTTGTGTCCTGTTCGTTCATCGCATCCACTTCTGCAGCGCGCTTGATACCGCGCAGCATGCCACCGAAAACCAGATTGTGGAGCGGCAGCACGGTGTACCAGTAGAGAATGCCGAGGATTCCCTTGGGCCGAAACTTCGCGGTCATTGTCAGTCGTGTTTCATTCGCACTTGATTCCTCGTGCGAAGGCGTGGTCGGTTCGAGCTCGAAATTGAGCGTCGCAGTACCAGGCAGTTTCATCTCGGCAAGCAGCGTGAGCATGCGATCCTGATCGATGCCAATCACGCGCCAGAAATCGAGTGCTTCGCCGAAGTCAACGTGTTCGGGATGGCGACGCCCACGGCGCAATCCAGGTCCACCCGCGATCGTGTCCATCCAGCCGCGTATCCGCCAGAGAATGTCGCCTGCGTACCAACCATGACCGCCACCTATTCGGCATACGGCCTTGAACACGTCCGAATCGCTCGCGTCGACAACGATCGAACGTGCATCGGTGAAGACCGTACCGCCGGCCCAGTCAGGGTCGCCGGGAACGGTCCCCGCCGCAGACCATCGCGTGGCGACGTCGTGCGTTCGCACGCGGTCAAGCGCTTTGCGGATCGACTCGCGAACGCCCATGACATGGTGTGGCATCAACGTTTGTGCATCATCGGTCGTCACGACCACGCGGTTCCTCAATCCTTCCGCGAGCGGCCTCGCGATGCGGTACGACACCGGCGTGACCAGGCTGATCCACCCCGAGCTCAATCGCGGGGTCAGGACTGGCAACGGCATGATCAGCCGTCGCGGCAGTTGAAGTTCTTCGGACATGATCCGCATGAGTTCGCAGTACGGCAGCACATCCGCGCCGCCAATTTCCAGCGCTCGCCCAGCAGTCTCCGGCACGTCAAGACACCGAACGAGCCAATGCAGAACATCCGCGATCGCGATCGGTTGAGATTCGGTCTTCACCCATCGTGGCGTGACCATGACCGGCAATCGCTCAACGAGGTATCGCAGGATCTCGAACGATGCCGAGCCGGAACCGATGATCATCGCCGCCCGGAACGACGTCACCGGAATGTCGGTTGATGCGAGCACCGATTCAACTTCACGACGGGACCGAAGATGTTCGCTCAGCCCTTCACCGAGTTCCCCCAGTCCACCGAGATAGATGATCCGCTCGACGCCCGCGCGTTCTGCGGCAACAGCGAACGATTGTGCCAACGCGCGATCGCGTTCAGCGTACGCATCGCCGCTGACTTCCATCGAATGGACGAGATAGTACGCCGCACTGCAGCCTTCAAGACATGCCGCGGTGTTTTCCGCGTTCGACAAGTCGCTCTGCACGACTTCGACGCGATCGATCCATGGCCGATCCTCGAGTTTGCGAGGCGATCGAACGACGCACCGAACGGCATAACCGGCGTCAAGTAACGCCGGTACAAGCCGACCGCCGACGTAGCCGGAAGCTCCGGTGACGGCGATTCGAGTTGTCGTGCCTTCGTCAGTCATCGTGTCCCGATCATCGGGAGCCAAAGAAGGGCGCAATCAGCCGCGACGGATGCGGATAGATTTCTATCGTCGGCCATGATCCGACTTTGGCACGAATGGTTGGCATGACGTCGTCCGGCAGCAACTGCAGGGCACGCTTCATCAGCGAAAGCACCGATTGCATATCTCGGGCTGCTCGGACACTTGCGATCCGAACAGTGATCGTGTCACCACTTGCTTCCACCATCATGGGTCGGTCACGGACAGAACCGTCCAGTCGACCGACCACACTCAGTTTGGGACTGAGCCTGCATCTCGCGTGCGGATCTTCAACGTGCCGTCGAGCGCCCACTTGGCGTGCTCTGCCGTCGTGCCGGTGCCGCTCGGAATACTCACGTTCATCTGTGAGAATTCGTACGTGATCTCGGCATTACGCCCGGTGAGGCGGTCGTACAGTCCGATTGCGAGATCCGGCCAGTTCGTCGTTTGAGAGTCAGGCATCATGTTTCCTCCACGGGTGTCGGGCGTTCGAGGACGCCCTCAGGTCGATGATTCGGGTTCCTGCGAAATGCCCGGCAACATGCCGAGTCGAACGAGGAACTGTTCTGCTTCGCGAATTTCATCGCGGGAAAATGCACAGAAGACGGCCGGCTGATTCGGGGCACCGAGCAACCGGG
>JBCCFX010000306.1:0-2546 GCA_039029515.1 Planctomycetota bacterium | reverse complement strand
GTTCAGCAGAACCCGGCCTACATGTTCGGACAACGACTCACTGATCGCTGATAGCTGACAGCTGATAGCTAACGGCTAACACCTAATCGCTGTCTACCATCCTTCCGGTCGATCGCCGACGCGTCGCCGGCTGCTCGGCATGTCCATTAACATCCATTGATCGTTCGCGGACATCGGCACGATGGCGTCCACGATGCCGTTGGTAAAGATCACCTTCTCGTCGTTCTGTGGATAAAACCATGTCATCGATTCTGGTGCGGGAACATCCGGATCGGATGTGCGGCGGCGCATCGTCAGCGTCTGCCCGTTCACCGTCACGCTGACCGCGGCGGGCTCACCCATCGCGCGCCGAACCGTGTGCTGGTCATCACCCACATCGAACTCGCCGGTCCGCATCGCGTCGCAACCAGTCAGGAGCACCAGAACACCGGCAAGGAGGAGCATTCGTTTCATCCCGGCAGTCTACGCGAGCCGACACAGGACGCGAATGGAATGCACCGCTATCGTGTGATCAGAATCGCACGACCTCGTCACCATGGAGCACGCCGCGATGTCCACACCGTCGCCTTCCGACGCCGGCCAGTCATTCGGCTTTGATCTCGAGCTGCTCACTCGACAACTCGATGAGCAAGGCGGTTCGTATCTCAAGTTCCTCGATGAACCAGCCATGGAATGCGGACTCTATCGGCTGCGGGCCGGCGAGCCTGATCTCCAGTCGCCACACGATGATGATGAGGTCTACTTTGTCATCGAGGGAACCGCAACGTTGATGATTGATGGCGAACCACACGACGCCGCACCCGGCGCGACGCTGTACGTGCCAGCACTGGTTGAGCATCGGTTCGTTGACATCACCTCAGACCTGCTGCTGCTCGTCGTCTTCTCGAAGTCGGCACCCTGATCGAACACACAGCGCTGCGCGCATACCCGAACGGAGCACACGCATGGATGGTTGGTGGGTCGAGAGCATGGTTCGTGATGGACGAATCGTTGAGCTCGTCGCGTGGATCTTCTGGGTCCTGCTCTCGATCACGCTGCATGAACTCGCGCACGGCTGGGCCGCGATCTGGCAGGGCGATCGAACGCCGATTCAACTCGGACGCATGACCGCGAATCCGGTCGTGCACATGGGCGTACCATCACTGATCCTCTTTGCGCTCTGCGGTGTCGCATGGGGCGTGATGCCAGTGCAGCCTGCGAACTTTCGCAGTCACAAATGGGGCCGACTCTTCGTCTCTGCCGCTGGCCCATTGATCAACCTTGCGCTTGCGCTGATCTGTCTGATTGCCACGGTTGTGTATGTGCGCGCGACCAATACGTTCTCACCGCTTGCCTCGCCGGTCGGCCAGGTGATGTTCACGGGCCTGTATCTCAACCTCGCGCTGTTCATTCTCAACATGCTTCCCGTTCCGCCGCTCGATGGCTCAACGATTCTCGGTGCGTTCTCGTTCCGGATCCGCATGTTCTACGCGCAGCCGCAGGCCGCGATGATCGGCCTGTTTGCGCTGATCATCATCTTTTTCTGGACGCCGATCGGCGACCTGATCTTCGGCGGCATTGCGAAACATGCCCTCGAAGCTGTGCACACGCTGACGGGATTCAACGCCTTGATCGAGCAGGCCATTGAGTCGCAACCATGACGTTGCATGAGTTCCTTGATATTGCATTCGGTGCCGATGGCGTCGAAGTGTTGACCGACCGTATGAACGCCGGCGCTGATGTCAACGCGTTGGCAGGCACGTTCGCGGAAGCGCCGTTGCATGTCGCCGCGCGCCGTCGACGACTCGATGCATGTCGCGTGCTGCTCGAACACGGCGCAGATATCAATGCGCGAAACGGCGGCGGCAAGACAGCCTATGCGCACAGTATTCGGCGGCGCTTCGATGAGATCGTTGAATTGCTGAACGTCTACGGCGCAGATCGTGCACTCACTCCAGCCGATGAGTTTGCGGTTGCGGTCGTGGAAGGAAATCTCGATGAAGCGCGCCGACTGCTCGCCGCGCAGCCGGGCATCGCACGCACCGGCAACCCGGAAGAGGACCGACTGCTCGCGGATGTTGCCGGACGGCCCGCCACGGAACCAGTTCGGCTGCTGATCGACGCCGGTGCGGATCTCAACGCGCGCGGCCTGGACGATGGCACGCCGTTGCACATGGCGGCATGGTTCGGGCAACCGGCGAATGCGCATCAACTCATCGATGCCGGCGCGCCGTTGGAGGTCTTTGACAGCGTGCATGCCAGTTCGCCGCTCGGCTGGGCCGTGCACGGCGCGCGGTATTCAGGTGATGCCGAACCACGATTGGACGATTACGCATCGATCGTCCGGATGCTGCTGGATGCCGGCGCGGTCATGCGATATCCCGATGACGATTCCGATGCGTATCGCGAACGGCTGCTGAACGACGCCCCGCCGGTGATCGCGGCGATCCTGCGGGGGTGAGGGCTGTGGGCTTTTGGCTTTTGGCTTTTGGCTTTTGGCTTTTGGCTTTTGGCTTTTGGCTTTTGGCTTTTGGCTTTTGGCGGGATCGTAGGGCGGGCGTTCAGCC
>JBCCFX010000305.1:0-2549 GCA_039029515.1 Planctomycetota bacterium | reverse complement strand
TTCCGATCAATGCGGTCTCAGTACAGACTCATCTCAGAGAACACTTGGGTGAAGACAATCCTCGATGCAACCATCGACTGTGCCAATGCGAGAGCCCACACCAACACATGCGCCTTCATCGAATGAAGTCTCGCGATACTCTGAGTCGTTAGTGCTACGAAAGGCGTCGCAACGATACAAAAACTAACAACGAGGGCAGGTACAAAGAAGGCTGTCAACGCTTTGCCTTCCGACGCAACGACCTTGGCAAAGAGAAAGTAGACAGAATCGACTGCGATCGACGCCACTATGGCAACGAGAATCGTGGTCATGATGACTCGAGAACGCGGTTCTTTGCTTACACGACTATCCTCAGACTCATGCTCGTAAATAGTTGGACCAATCGAAAACACAACGAACCCTACGACGCCAGCAACAATCGATACCAAGAATCCGATGAGCAACCAATACAACCTGACCTCCTGTTTAGCCTTCGGAGGGCGAGTTTCCCAAACCCGCCGATCTCTCGACGTCAACGATTCGTGTAGACCGGTCGCCGCGGCGACCGGCATGGACATTGCCCGTTCACGACTTAGTCAATGCATGGCAGAGGTCCTTCGTGAAGCTCGAGTTCATGGACACCGATTGACTTCTCAAATCCGCCACGCTCGACCTGCTGCCAGCCCGCCGCACGCAATACTTCTCCCGGAAACTTCGCTGAGATCGACTGGCGTAACTCCGCGTAATAGCCACCGCCGAGATCTTCGAACGAGCTCGGTCCAGCATGGCAACGTAGCGTAGGTTTGCTTGAACCATGCACCCAGTACAACGGCCATACTTCGCAACCACGAAAGTGGAGTATTGGATATGCGACCATCTGACCAACGTTCGATGTTGTTCCCACGACATGGCGTCCTAGCGGAGGCAGAGTACGAAAGCCAGGCCCGTGCGGCATATCACTGGCACACCTGAGCCCACATTGACCTGTTTGAGAATTCACGCCGCTGGTCAGGTACCAGTTGCCGTTCAAGTTGCACAAGATCATCGTGTGTCAGTCTCGTCGGCCGGGTTCTGCTGAACCCGGCATAGACGGCGTCGGTCATTCACGCCGGCATCAGCGATGCCAGCCTACAGGATCTCAAAACAAAAACAGGCCCCCTCCTCCGGAAGGGGCCTGCGCGGAACTGAACTCGCACGCGGCGATCAGTTCACCAGCGACACCTGACCTCGAATCTCACCGGTCGGGAACTCGTCCGTGTGGATGTTCACGTACACCTGATCACCCACCATCTCGGCGGTGAGTTCATCCACCGGCCGGTCCGCGCCGTCGAGCGGGCCGACGATGTCGTTCTTGCGAAGCTGACCGAAGATGATCGTCACCGGTCCGAGGTTGATGATCGAGTCCGAAAGATCCGCCACGACCGGTCCGTTCACGCCCGCCGTGCCGAGGTGAAGATGCGCGGCGGTCGCAGGACCCGTGAGACCGATGGTCACGATGCTGAAGTTCACACGCCGACCGTTGGCGCGAAGCGCGAGGTTCGCCACGCCGAACGCGCCGGACACGACGTCTTCAACTTCATTCGACGCCTGCAGGAACGTGTTGAAGCGCGATGCGTTGAGATCGATCTCCGTGAAGCGGAAGCCAAGCGTTTCGTAGCCCGGAGCGAGGAAGTCCGCATTCGCGAATTCCGGCGTACTGAGAATCGGTCCACCCGGAATGAAGCTCGTCACCGGTCGCGCGCCGCCAAGACCCGTGGAGATGACGTCGTTCTCATCAATGCCGGTGTTCGGCGCCTGCTGACCGAAGAACGCGGTGTTCTCAGGCAGTTCATCGTTCACTTCCGTGCCGGCGTCATCGACCAGCGTGCCCGGAACGACGAAGCTCTCCCCCACGAAGTTGCGCTGGGCATCGAAGATCTCGTGCGAAGTCGGGCCACCGTTGGCGACGAAGAAGTCGTTGCTCGGCAGCACCATGCTGACGTAGCTGAAGTAACGGTTCCGGTTCGAACGAAGACGGAACAATGAACTGGCGCGTTCACCCGGCGCGAACGGCGGCGATTCAAAGCGCGAGGCAACCGTCGCCTGCGCGCCACGGCGAACGAGTTCATCGAAGTCATCGGAGATCGGGCCGGTCGTGCCATCTTCGGCAAGGCGTTCGATGGCATCCGAACCGTCGATCGGAAGCGTGTCGGCAAACGTCCCGCCGTCATAGGAATCAAACTGACCGTTGTGGAAGCCAACCCATACCGGCGTCTGGAACGTACCGTTCTCCGGCGCGTTGTTCGTAATGGTGACGACGACGGCGCGACGATTGGTCGCTTCGACGTTCGCGGACAGGCCGGCGAGGCTCATGATCGATGTACCGATCAACATGGCGCTCATGGTTCGGGTGGTGTTGTGATGTCGCATTGGTGTTCTCCTGGTCTGACGATCGTGTGTGCTGCGAGCAGGCCGAATTGCCTGCCTCGCCCGACCAATGCCACGACGACATGAATTGCTTCGCGCGAAGCAATCCAATTGCCCTATCGCCGCGATAGGTTGAATGAAAACGGTGATGGTGAGGTTGTCAC
>JBCCFX010000304.1:0-2618 GCA_039029515.1 Planctomycetota bacterium | reverse complement strand
GCACTTTTACTCTGGCTACACGGAGAGAGGACAACTCCCACGGTTCTCTGTTAATTCCCTCATTCATGTTAAGTCGCACACTTGGCCCCAGTCCCAAAGTGAGGGACTTAACCAGATTACACTGTATTGACAATATTTGTTGTCCCTTGCATTCTCTGGCGTTCATGAAGAATGCTGGACGATCGTCCATCACGAGCGGTACGATGCGGCCGTGGGTTCGGCGACGCGGGGCGTCGCAACAATCGCCCGGGAAGGGGCCATTCATGCCAGGTACGCAGCACTTCGTGCGGTTCTCCGTGACGGCTGGTGTTCTCATGCCGTTCTGCATTCTGTCATCACCTTCGCACGCGGGCGATGCATGGGTCGAGCTGGACAATCAAACGTCCACCCGACTCGCGGTCCCTGCCAACGATCCGTTCGTCACATCACAGGACGAAGCGCAGAAGGCGTACGCGGTCGGCGACTTCGATATGGATGGCGATGACGACGTCGTCGTGGCGCGCAAGTCGCCGTGGATCACGACCGGCCGGCGCACAAATGTCCTTCTCCTGAACGAAGGTATCGACGATGGTCATGCGATCGATGGTGTGCTGGTCGATCACACACTCACACTGGCCACCGCATCCGATGTTGCTGGCGATATGGGATTCCTGACGCCGACCAACGACTTCGACATCATCGCGATCGACGTCGACAACGACGGCGACCTTGACGTCGTGACGGCGACCGGACTGATGGACAACGAACGGCCGGTGTTCTCGCATCCGCGCGTGTACATCAACCTCGGGCTCGACAACGGAACCTGGCTGGGCTTTCGGTATGAAGCCAGTCGTATTCCGGAGATGGATGAAGGCACGCTCGCCGGCCCGCGATTCGCCTCGGTGTCTGCAGGTGATGTGAACAACGATGGCTTCGCCGACCTGTATTTCACTGACTTTGACAGCGGTTTCGCGCAGGTGCTCGATTACAACAATCGGTTACTCATCAACGATGGTACTGGCCACTTCACCGATGAGAGTCAGTCGTCGATGGGCATGATGTTCGATTACGGCGGACCGACGAGTACGCAGACGTTTCTCTTCAGCGCCTTCGGGACGACCGGCGCGATCGCTGACGTCAACAACGATGATCAGGCGGACGTCATCAAGCTGACAACCCTGAATGCACCGAGTCACGTCGCGGTGATCTACAACAACCTCGGCAACGATGCGAATACAGGGCTCTTCAACGATTACGACATCGTCTACAACCTCTCGGGCTACTACGTGGAATCAGCGCACCTGAACGACGATGGCCTGCTCGACCTTGTCGTCGTCGATGATGGTGCGGATCGGTACATGATCAACGCAGGGCTTGACTCGAGCGGTCGGGCGACGTTCTTCACGTCAGTCTTCAACTCGCCACTGACCATCGGCTTTGGCGGCGACGCCATCGTGACCGATCTGAATCGTGATGGACACAATGACGTCCTGATCACCGATGTGGAGATCGAGATTCCCGGCTGCAATCGTCAGTTGGCAATGTTCCGAAATGACGGCACGCAGCCAATTCCGGGCTTCACCGAAGACACGGTCATTGACACGAACGTCGCGACGGGGACGCATGACATCGCGGTGCTCGATCTCAATCGTGATGGCCGACCCGACCTGCTGAGTGGACGATGCGAGACGACGGAAATGTGGATCAATGTCGGACCGACGTGCGCATGGGACTGCGCACCGACCGGCGGGAACGGTGTCGTGAACATCGATGATCTGCTCGCAGTGATCAACGCGTTCGGCGATGCCGGTGGACCGTGTGACAACTCGCCAACAAACGGCGATGGAACGTTTGGCAACGGCATCGTGAACATCGATGACGTTCTCGGCGTGATCAATCGCTTCGGGCCGTGCCGGTAGGGCTGTGGGCTGTGGGCTGTGGGTTGTTGGCTGTTGGCTGTTGGCTGTTGGCTGTTGGCTGTTGGCTGTGGGAATCGTAGGGCGAACATACCTGTCCGCCGTTTTCGGTATCGCACACTCTGCGGCGGGCTGGTAAGCCCGCCCTACTAAGACGCTGTGAATGACATCAACCCGGCGGGGAGCACAGCCCCCGCCCTACGGGACTCGGACGCCCTACGACTTCGCTCCCAGATACTCAAGCAAGGCGACGGCCTGGTTGTAGTGCTCATCCTTCTTGCCGAACAGCAATGTCACGGTGTCGTTCTTCGCGCGTGACATGATCTCATCGACGAGTTCCGGCTTGTCGTCGAGTTCGCGGAAGTAGCGTTGCTTGAATTCGTCCCACTTGTCCGTGTCGCTGCCGAACCACACGCGAAGTTCCTTGCTCGGCGCGATCTCTTTGAGCCAGAGATCGAGTTGAGCGGCATCCTTTGACACGCCGCGCGGCCAGATGCGATCGACGAGGATGCGGATGCCATCCTCGTCAGCCGGCGGTTCGTAGATGCGTTTGGTGCGGAGCAAGAGTTGTGGGTTTTGGGTTGTGGGTTCTGTGGATCGTAGGGTGGGTCGCCGCAGCGACCCACCATGATGAAGGTGGCAATGACATCAATCCGGCGGTCGCCGCGGCGACCGCCCAACAAGAGAATCAAATCACTCGGTCGTCGGTGGCGATGTTGTGTG
>JBCCFX010000303.1:0-2626 GCA_039029515.1 Planctomycetota bacterium | reverse complement strand
CGAGGAAGCATTCCGGATGTTCCTGGTCGCCATCTCGATCGTCTTCGGCCTGTTCCTCGCGAACGTGACCTTGCCCACGGCGAAGGAACTCTGACACGATCCGGGCTATCCTCACGTCCATCTATGTTTATCCGCCTGATCAAAACGTTCTCGTTCGAAGCCGCTCACTTCCTGCCGTCTTTCCCGGAAGGCCACAAGTGTCGGCGGATGCACGGTCATTCGTTCAAGGTTGATGTGATCGTGGCCGGCGAAGTGCCGGACGGCCAGCATCACCTCATTGACTACGGCGAGATCAAGGCGGCGATCGCGCCGATTCGCGATCGTCTTGATCACTATTGCCTGAACGAGATCGAAGGACTGGAGAATCCGACGAGCGAAATGCTCGCAAAGTGGATCTGGGACCGGCTTCTGCCGGCGCTGCCAATGCTCGCGGAAGTCCACGTGTACGAAACGTGCGAAAGTCGTTGCGAGTTTCGCGCGATTGATCAGTCGGGTCACGCGTCGTGATGTCCTGTATTGAAGCGCCTGCATCCTCGTGCGCCATGCGCGGCGAAGCCGTCGTCTGTACGACTGACGATCAGCAGGACGTCATTGGCGTCGTGCGCTGGTCGAATCCAATGCGCGAGACGCCTGACGTCGACGACCTTCCCGTGAACGCGGCGTTGATCACATGGTCGGGCAGCATGTCGGACGATCTGAACGAAGCGGATCCGCGGAACTTCATGCGTGTCGGTCATGAGGCGTTTCAGGAGCGTTGCGTGGCGCTGCGTGATGCACTGGTCGCGGCCGATCGCATGATGGTGTTCGTGCCGTCGCCTCTGCACATCCTGTCGGATGCGCCGGGAACACGTGCCTTTCAGGAGCGGTGGTCCAACGGTCCATTTGGCATCCTCATCGATCCGTGGCACCTGATTACTGAAGACATGCAGGATCGACGAGAGGAGCATCTCGAACGCATCGTGGAACTTGCAGGGCCACAGGCGTGGGGCATGCGAATCGACCCCGCTGCGGATCCCGCATCGCGGTCACAGATGCTCCAGCTGTGGGCCACGCATCGACGGTCTCATGCGGTCACCGTTGAAGGATCTGTCGCTGGTCTGCCCGGCTGACTTGTCCCGGCGGATCGAATCGGCTTCAATGCCATCTCAAGAAGGAGCGATCCGCATGCCCGCGACCCCGAATCTCGATCATCCCACGCTTCCGCTGGTGAAGGCTGCCTTTCCGAAGGCAACGCTGCGTGCCACGGAGTTCCGCGGTCAGACGACGTTGATCGTCGCGCCTGATGATCTCCACGCGATCATGCGCTTCCTTCGGGATGACCCGGCATGTGCGTACAACTTCCTCAGTGACGTGACCGCAGTCGATTACCAGGGGTATCCGGTCGATCAGCCGGGACGCTTTGGTGTCGTGTATCTGCTCGTGAGTCACGAGCACGATCGCCGTCTGACGGTGAAGACCTACCTCGATCCTTCGATCGACACGTCGGGCAATGAGATCGACCCGGAGCTCACGGTGGATACGGTCACGGACATCTGGCCAGGCGCGGAATGGCGCGAGCGCGAAGTCTATGACATGTTTGGCATCTCATTCGCGAATCACCCGGACCTGCGGCGCATCCTCACCTGGGAAGATTATCCAGCGTTTCCGTTGCGCAAGGATTATCCGCTTCGTGGTCGAGGTGAACGCGAACGCTACAAGGTCATGGACCGAGACGACGCATAACGACGCGGCGTGACGTGTCTATCAACTGCCGGCGCGCTCGATCGTGAGCGAGTCATCGCGCAGGTTCCACAGAATGACTTCCGCCTGCACCGGTCGTGTTGATCCGCGACTCTTGATCGTGACGCGCCGATTGCCGGTCGCTTCCAGACGAGCGAGATCAGTGTAGCGGTTGTAGTCAAACCGGTCGCATTCGACTTCGCGTTCCGGCGTACGGACGAAAATTCGTCCTTCTCCCCACAGGCGCCGCACATCGACATCGCCACCAAAGCTAAGTGCATCGGACGACGCAGTGTCAGCCGCAGTGGTGTCACTGTCGACCGACTGCCGAAGCATCGTCAAGCCGAGTCGATCGCCGGTGACCGTCGTGATTTCGTCGAGCAGGCTGCGATGGACGACCTCGACGTCGCTGCTCATCGTGATGTCATAGCGGTCGCCGAACGCATGCACCATGGTGAGGTTCGTCTTCCAGCGGAAGCGCGATGTGCCTTGCGCTGAGAAGGGGGCTGTGTCATCACCGCCGATTTCATCCGACGCCTGAAGATCGCGGATGAGCATCTCGCCGGCACCGTCAACGGCGGCATCACCATGCTGGTTGTCATACCTCAGTGACGTGCCGCTGATGTAATAGATGCGTGGCGAATCGGATTGGTCATCTGTCTGCCAGACGCGACTTTCGAGTCGTGCATCGTCTTCCGCGAGCATGACGCCAAGCTCGCGCGGACCATCATCATCCAGTGCGATCAATGCGGCATTGGTCGTGTCGGCCGGCGCGGCGACGTCATCCTCATTGGTGAAGATGAACTCCATGCGAAGTGATCCGCCACTCAGCGTGTCAAATTGTCGCAACGACGGCCGGGATTCCGATCGCACATCGCCGACGAGGTCAAGAGCACCCGCGCCGTTG
>JBCCFX010000302.1:0-2700 GCA_039029515.1 Planctomycetota bacterium | reverse complement strand
GTTCGCGGGATCGGCGTCGCACTCAACGTCAGCACTTCAGCGGTCGTCCGGAACTCCAGCAATCGCTGTTTGTGTTCGACACCGAACCGCTGCTCTTCATCGATGATGACCATGCCCAGATCAGAGAAATGGACATCCTTACTGAGCAGCCGGTGTGTGCCGATGATGACATCGATCTCGCCGGTCCTGACCTGCTTGAGAATCTCCGTCTGTTCCTTCTTGGTCTTAAATCGACTCAACGCTTCAATCCGAAATGGATAGTCCGCGAATCGATCTCGAAACGTGCGTTCATGTTGTTCGGCGAGCACTGTCGTCGGCACGAGCACTGCCGCTTGCTTCCCGAACTCCACCGCCTTGAATGCCGCGCGAATAGCGACCTCGGTCTTCCCGAAACCGACATCGCCGCACACCAGACGATCCATCGGTCTCGGCCCGGTCATATCTTTCTTGATCGCGCGGATCGCCGACACCTGATCTTCCGTTTCGTCGTACGGAAATTCGGCTTCGAATTCCTGCTGCCACGTTGTATCTGCGGGATAACGAATGCCGGGGATTGCCTCGCGGACTGCCTGCATGCGCAGCATCTCTGCCGCCAGATCATGCACCGCATCGGCAACGCGCTCCTTCTGCATCTTCCAGCGCTTGCCGCCAAGCGTGGACAGTTCGGGACGGCCGTGAAAGGCACCGATGTACTTCTGCACGAGGTCGATATGCGTCACCGGCACGTTCAGCTTCGCGTTCTTGGCGAACTCAAGCGTCATGTACTCTTCGGCTGGCTGCGCCCCTTTCGATTTCAGCGTGCGCAAGCCTGTGAACTGCGCGATGCCGTGATCACGATGCACGACGTAATCGCCCGGCTCCAGGTCCACAAAGCTGTCGAGCGCTTTGCTGCCTGAAATCCGGCGCACACGCCGGCGTGTGTGATACCGATGCATCAATTCGTGGTACGGCACAATCGCAATCGGACGCGTGCCGGCACCAAACTCCCAGACATAGCCGCGATGGATGTACTGCACGAGCACCGTGATTGTCGCGCCGGGAATCAACTCTTCGATCAACTCCCCCATCCGTGCCGCTTCGCCGTCATTCTGCACGCAGACCAGAACATCATGGTCCGATGCCAGTTCGCCGAGTTCAGCGACCGCCTCCGCCGCGTTCTCTGCGAACACCGGCAGCGCGCGAGCAGGAATCTCGAGGGCGGAATCGTCTCCCGATGCCGCACCATACACATGTCGTTCAACCACGATGTGTGCGTGATCGCGAATCGTCTTCAGCACGTCGGATGGGCTGAAGATGCCATCCGCGTCGGCGACACGATCGTAGTAACTGCGCGCCTGCTCGTTCATTTCGCTCAGCTCACCGAGGACGACACAGGTCGAGTCCGGCAGCGCACGAACAAACGACGTCCTTGCGTTCTTCGACGATGCACCATCGATCTTGACGCCAAGCAGCTCGATCGAATCCACTCGTCGATCCGAACCCATGGTCGCAAGATCCACTTCGTACAGGGCGTCGACGTCATCTCCAAAGAGATCGATGCGGCATGGCGCGCCGCCGGGCGGGAAGAGATCGATGATGCCGCCACGAATTGCGAACTCGCCTGCAGTCTCGATCGTTTCGACTCGGACGTAGCCGACTTCGGTCAGCCAGGTGGCGAACTCATCAGTATCGACGGTCGTGCCAATTCGAATCACGCGAACCAGTTCGCGCACGCGTTCAGCCGTCGGGACCGATTGCATGAGCGCTGCGATCGGCGCAACGATCACCGCCGGACAATCGTCGTCTTCAATCTGCCGGAGGAGACTCAGCCGATCACCGAGCAGGTCGACGGCGGGACTCGTTTCGCCGGGCAGGACTTCCAACGCGGGCCACTTGGCCACCGTGATGCCAAAGCCCTCTAGTTCATCGCGCGCTTCATCGGCTTCGTCGAGATGAGCGACGACCAGCAGAATGGGGTGATCGTTCTGTACCGCCGCCGCGCACACTGCACTGAGACTGGAACCGGATCCACCGGTCAGGATCATGTGTCCACCCGCATGGATTCGTTTCTGAAACTCGACAATTGCAGACGTCTCGGCGACGCGTTCGAGCCACGTCATGGTTGTGGCTCGCCAGCCGGCATCTCCACCGAAGCCCACGGCGCGATTTGCGCGACGGTGATCGGGCCGATGCCCGGAACGTTCGCCACGTTATCGACGTTTGTCCACGGACCATGCAGTGTGCGCCACTGAATCATGGCTTCGGCGCGTCGTGGTCCGATTCCCGGCAACAATGCGAGTTCGGCCGCCGTGGCATCGTTGAGGCTCACACGCGTTGCGGGTGACACGTACTGCACTTGCGGCGCAACGTGATGGTCGATCGCGATTACACCCATCACGATTGCCAGCACAGTCAGCACAAGAAGATGGCCGGTCAGACCGGGCATCGCAGGTGGACGCATCATGGTGCTGCTGGCGGCGCAAGCCGACCGCTGAGCTTCAACTCGCCCAGCGGGCGTCGGAATCGTCGGCGAATCTTGATGAGTCTCTGGCCCGCAGGCTTGAGATGTCCCGTCGCTGACACGAGACCACCCGACTCGAGTTCTGCCGCATCGTGATCGTAGAGATTGCACCAGAACAAAGACTCGACGAATGGCTTGGAGAGGCACACGGCAAATAGGCGCGTGACCCAATTCTCCTGCCGGTCAGGCGACCATTCATC
>JBCCFX010000301.1:0-2793 GCA_039029515.1 Planctomycetota bacterium | reverse complement strand
CGCAAGGAAGGCAAAGCGTTCGGCTCGTAAGGCCGAGCGAGGAGCGAATCGATATGAATCGCGTTCAACTTCGAACCGTACGCCGACTCCGACGCAAGCGCTCGATCCGCAAGAGCGTGTTCGGGCTGCCCAGGCGACCGCGACTGACGGTCTTCCGCAGCGGCAAGCACATCTACGCGCAGGTCATCGACGATCTTGCGGGGCGCACCATCGCTGCCGCATCGTCGTTGGACAAGGAAGGTCGGCCCGACAACGGCGGCAACGTCGCCGCGGCCACCGAGGTCGGCAAACGACTCGCATCGCGAGCGAAGGATGCCGGCATCGAGAAAGTCGCGTTCGACCGCAATGGTTACAAGTATCACGGTCGCGTGAAGGCGCTGGCCGACGGTGCCCGCGAAGGCGGACTGAAGTTCTGATCCACCCCGCCTGAAGCGCGGCAAGAGGACGACGAAGCAATGGCAGAGATGATCGACGAAACCGGAGCGATTGAGTCAACGACCATCGGCGTGTACCGAACCGCCGCCACCGTGAAGGGTGGCCGACGGTTCAGTTTCTCGTCCATGGTCGTGGTTGGCGATCGCCACGGCAGCGTGGGTATCGGGTACGGCAAGGCCAACCAGGTTCCCAACGCAATTGAAAAGGCCCAGAAAGTCGCCAAGCGCTCGATGCGTAAGTTCGCGACACAGGGCACGACGATTCCCCACCAGGTCACGGGCCGGTTCGGCGCGTGCTCTGTTCGCCTGATTCCCGCCTCGCCGGGTACGGGCGTCATCGCCGGCGCTGCCGTTCGTGCACCGCTGGAAATGATGGGTGTGCAGGACTGCCTGACGAAGTGCTACGGATCGACGAATCCGAAGAACCTCGTCCGCGCCGTGCTTGATGGTCTTGGTCAGCTTCGCTCCAAGTCGATGATCGAAGAACTCCGTGGCGTGTCGCTGGGCGAGACAGCCGTGGAAGAAGCAATTCGACGAAGTGAGGCCATTCTGTCGTCGAAGACGACAGGCGACGGGGCAAATTCCGAAGAACCCGCCATGGCCGCCGCAGAGGCGCCGGCGGATGCCGGTGGTACCAACGGCTGAATCCGTGCATTGATCCCGGTTCGATCCGTCGAATCGGGTGGAGAAACGTCATCATGATGATCCATGAGATCACCGAAAAGGTCGGAAAGTACAAGGCGCGAAAGCGCATCGGGCGCGGTCATGGCAGCGGCCATGGCAAGACGTCTGGTCGCGGTCACAAGGGTGCCGGCTCGCGTGCTGGTTACTCCCGACGCGCGTACTTCGAAGGCGGTCAGATGACCTTCGTCCGACGTATGCCGAAGCGCGGCTTCACCAACGCCGCGTTCCGGACGGACTACCACATCGTGAACCTGCAGGCCCTCGACGCCCGGTTCGACGATGGTGCGGATGTCACGCCGGAAACCCTCGTTGGAGTCGGCCTCATTCGAGACACCAAGATGCCGGTCAAAATTCTCGGCGAAGGTGACCTCAGCAAGAAGCTGAACGTCACGGCCGCGAAGTTCTCGGCGTCGGCCCGTTCGAAGATCGAAGGTGCGGGCGGTTCGGTCTCGGAAGTCCGAAAGAAGAAGTGGGTGCGCGAACGCAAGCCCAAGGTGAAGAAGACCACCACGGAGTCGAGCGAAGGCTGAAACGTCACCTGACGTTCAGCGGAGACCATCATGCTGCAAGCGGCATTCAACATCTTTCGCATCCCCGAGCTGCGCAGCCGAGTGCTGTTCACGCTCGGCATGCTGGTGATCTACCGCATCGGGTTCTGGATCCCGCTGCCGGGCGTTGACCAGACGCAGATGGCGGAAGCGGCACAGTCCGCGCGAGAAGCGGGCAACGCCTTCGGGGCGATCATTGACTACACGTCGATATTCTCCGGCGGGTCATTCCAACAGTCGACGATCTTCGGCCTGGGCATCATGCCGTACATCACGGCGGCCATCATCTTTCAGCTGCTGCAGTCCGCGGTCCCGCGCCTGCAGGAACTGAAGCGCGAAGGCGCCAGTGGCCAGCAGAAGATCACTGAGTGGACGCGCTACGCGACGATCGCGATGTGCGTGATTCAGTCGCTCATGTGGCTGAAGTACCTTGCGGGCTCCGGACTCGTCCAGCCGGAATTCACGACGCCGACCGGCAGTCTCATGTTCTACATCTCCGGGATCACCGGCCTCACCGCCGGCAGTATCTTCCTGATGTGGCTCGGTGAGCAGATCGACAAGTACGGCATCGGCAACGGTGTTTCCCTCATCCTCACCGCGGGCATCATCGCGCAGATGGATGAAGCGATCATCTGGGTCTGGAGCAACTTCGATCCGACCGGCACCGATCCGGGATCGATCAATGTGATCGGTGTCCTGTTCCTCGTCGGCGCGTTCGTGCTCGTCGTGGCCGGTGCCATCGTGATTACCGTCGCGCAGCGACGAATTCCGATCCAGCAGCAGAAGCACGTTCGCGGACAGCAGTTCGGCACGTCCAAGCATTACCTGCCGTTGCGGGTGAACCACGCGGGCGTCATGCCGATCATCTTTGCAAGTTCGTTGCTGATCTTCCCCTCGGCGATCATCGGGTATTTCAGTCAGGCGGCCAACGCCGGCGGCGATGGCGGCTGGTGGGCGAGCACCACGACGTGGTTGTTCAACAACCTGCAGATGGGTGAGTATCCGTACGTGATCATCGAGATCCTGATGATCTACTTCTTCAGTTACTTCTGGACGACGGTCGTCTTCAGCCCGGAAGAAATGTCCCGGCAGCTGCGCGACAACGGCAGCTTCATACCGGGTCTTCG
>JBCCFX010000300.1:0-2841 GCA_039029515.1 Planctomycetota bacterium | reverse complement strand
CCGCCAACGCTTCCTGGGTTCACAAGCAGGGCGAGTCTTCTCCAGGGAGGAGAATAGCAAGCACTTCGGGATCCTCTCATCCTCCATACGCACAAGATGACCGAGCCACTCCAATCTTCTGGCCACCACCTTCTCTGGGATGTCAACAGAGTCCCCCCCCCCAACGGTGCAGGAGCTGTGTGGTCGTCAGTTCGACATGGCTCACCATCAGTCGGAACAGACGACCAGCTTCCGCATGGCGATCGGCATGATCACCCCCGAAGCTGGCCAGGTCGCCTTTCAGGATCGCGATGTCACGACGCTGCCGATGTACAAGCACGCGCTCGCGGGCATGGGGTATCTCAGCCAGGATCCGAGCGTTTTTCAGCGGCTCACGGTCGAGCAGAACCTCATCGCCATTCTCGAAACACAGCGCCTGAGCAAGAAGCTCCGACAGGATCGATGTCAGGAACTGCTCGAACAGTTCGGCCTCACGCACAAGAAGAAGGATCTCGCGAAGACCTGCTCCGGCGGTGAACGCCGACGTCTGGAAATTGCCCGCGCGCTCATCACCCGACCCAAGCTGCTCCTGCTCGATGAACCCTTCGCCGCCGTCGATCCGCATACGGTCGAGGAGTTGCAGGCAGAAGTGCGCAAGCTTGCCGACACCGGCATCGCGGTGCTGGTCACCGATCACAACGTGCAACAGACATTGCGCATCTGCGATCGCGCCTACATCATCCACAAGGGTCGGAACCTCGCCGAAGGCACGCCGAAGAACATCATCAACGATCCCACGGTGCGCGATGCGTATCTTGCATCGACGTTCCGCGGCGACGAATTCGACGATCATCACGCGAGCTGACCATGCGATACGATGCTTCCATGTTGCGACGACACGTGATGCCACTCCTCGGCCTGTGCGCGCTGACCGCGTTGTCGGGATGCGCGCGGCGCACGTTGGTCATCACATCCGAGCCTGACGGCGCGCTGGTCTGGCTCAACGACCGTGAGATCGGTCGCACGCCGGTGGAAGTCGAGTTCTACGACTACGGCACGTACGACGTTCGCCTCGAGCGCGATGGGTTCGAGCCGATCATGACGTCGGGACATGCCGATGCGCCGTGGTATGACGTCCCGGGGCCGGATCTGATCTTCGAAGCGAACCCGAATGGTCGCGTGACCCGAACATGGCATTACGTGCTGGAGCCGGAACAGAACGATCCCGCGGCCCTGCTGGATCGGGCAAATGCGATGCGGCGATCCGCGAACGAGGAGGCGCCGACATCGACTGTCGACGCCGCTGATACGCCCTGAGACAGCGCTGACGGACGCAAAAACGCGATTTCCTGACGGTTCTTCCGCCCATGGTCATCCTCCTAGAATGACAATGGTCTGCGATGTGTCGTAGATGGTGGAGGTCTTTGCTATGCGTCAATCACTCTCTGGATTCGTGTCGGCATCTGTGATTTCGTTCGGGGTGTTCGCCCTGGCCCCGATCATGCAGCCGGCCGCCGCGCCGGGTGACTCCGAACTAGTCGAGTTGCTCGAGCAGCGCGTGCACACGTTGAATCAGGAGAACAACGTGCTGCGCAACACGCTCGCACAGACGGAATTGAATCTGCAGACCGCGACACAGGAGCTGGAGCAACTGCGCCAGTTCATCGTCGACCACCATGAGTACGGCAACGACTTCGAACAGTACAAGTACTTCCAGGATCTCAAGGCGGCTGAACAGCGCAAGCTCGAACAGGAAGAAATCAAGCGTCGCCGCGATCAGAAGCGTGCGGAGCGCGATGCGAAGCGTCAACAAGCGCTCGCGGAACGCAACCGCGATAAGGCGGCGCAGGAACGCAACAAGTACTACTCCGATCTCGGCTTCGGGCCGATCGGTCTCGATGTCTACACGAGCCGGATGGCATACGCGTACGAGACGAATGAAGATGAACGACGAACCAGCAGGTTCGATCCCGCGTTCGGCTGGTACGACGACTACGTCACCACTACGAACATCGACTTCTCGAAGATGACGTTGTCCGGCAGCGTGCTCAACGCCGCGGAACAGGTCCGCAACATCGGCGTGGCGATCACGTTCTTCGATGAGTCAGGCAATCAGGTCGGCCACGAGATCGTGCAGGTGAAGAACGCACGGCCAAACGTACCGTATCCGTTCACGGCTGAACTCGACATGGCGCTGAACCGTGCGTTTGATTCGGTTAGCACGTACGTCTTGTATGCAGATGAAATCGTGCCGGAAGCACCGACACGCTGATTCGAACCCCGAATCTCCAATCCCGAATCCCTACTCCGCCACAATCGCATCGGCTTCGATTTCGATCAGCGCTTCCGGTGTGAACAGCCGGCTGACTTCGATCATCGTCGCGGCAGGGCGGACATCGCCGAAGAACTCGCGATGCGCGCGGCCGATCGCTGGCGCATCATCGAGGTTCGTCACGTACATCCGCGTTCGCACGACATCCGTCAGGGCAGCGCCGGCTTCGTTGAGCACGGCTTCGATCTTGCGGATGACCGCAACGGTCTGCGCGTAGGCATCATCGCCGCCGAGCATATTGCCATCGCTGTCCGCAGCGAGGGTTCCCGTGACGATCACATGCGGCCCGATACGGACGGCACGCGAATAGCCGACCTCGTTTTCCCACGGTGTTCCGGTAGAGAAGTTCCGACGTTTCATGGTTGCCACGATATCATGCCGCCGGCTCGAGCCTCTCGCCTGTGACCGAAACGCCTTTCATGATCCGACGCGCCGTCGCCTATCGCATGTTTCTGTACCCGCTTGCGGTCCTGCTGGTCGCGGGCGGTCTCATGCTCGCATCGCAGAATCAGGCGCAGAAGAAGCCGCTG
>JBCCFX010000299.1:0-2850 GCA_039029515.1 Planctomycetota bacterium | reverse complement strand
GTACCTCATCCTCATGGTCACCGTGTCGCTCCTCCCGTTCGTCGGCGAGCTCACCAACGACGCCGATGCGAACCTCCGCGTATTTGACTACATCGGCACGTTTCTGATCGTCTTCGTGTTCGGCCTCGCGATCATTCTCGTCGATGCCGCGACACCCAACAAACGATTGTCCGCGGTCTTCGGCGTCTATCTCGGCATCGGTGCCGGCCTCGTGGCCGCGTTTGCCATTGGTGCGCTTCTCGACCTGATCTGGGATTCCTGGAATCTCATCGACGACGAGAAGCAGGCGTATCTCAAGCTCGCGAAACTCGCCATTGGTATCACGCTCTGCTACGTCGCGGTGTCGATCGTCATCACCACGAAAGATGACTTTCGACTCGTCATCCCATACGTGGAATTCGCGAAGCAGGTGCGTGGTGTCCGGCCGCTGGTCGTCGACACCTCGGTGCTCATCGATGGACGATTGCAGGGACTGAGTCAGACCGGCTTTGTCGACGCCCCACTCGTACTGCCGCAGTTCGTGATCGATGAGCTCCAGACGCTCGCCGACTCCTCCGACCGATTGAAGCGTGCTCGAGGCCGGCGTGGCCTCGCGCTCGTCACGTCCCTGCAGAACAATCCACGCGTCAGCCTTTCGATCGATGACAGCGACGTCGAAGGACCGAATGTCGACCAGAAGCTCGTGCAGCTTGCGGTCGAGCAGGACTTCCGGCTGCTCACCACCGACTACAACCTCAACCGCGTCGCTCAGATTCGAAACGTGGCTGTGCTCAACGTCAACGATCTCTCGAACGTACTCAAGATGGAAGCCGTCCCCGGCGAAGCACTCACGGTCGAAATCATGCGGCGCGGCGAGAACGATGACCAGGGCGTCGGATTCATGCCGGATGGAACAATGGTCGTCATCGAACACGGTGCTGACCGCATCGGGGATACGGTTGATATCACGGTCAGCAATGTGCTGCAGACCAGCGCCGGCAAGATGATCTTCGGCACACTTGGCGATGACGAACGTCCCGCGACGTCAACTGACGCGGATCCTGCGGACGGCGATGATGCATCGACCATCGCGCGTTCGGCGACGTCACAACCACGCCAGACAGAGCGGCCGCCGCGAACCGGCACGCCGCGGTCACGTCGCAATCCGAGGCGATAAGTCCGTTCTCTCACAATGAGAAACGACCGTGACACGATTGTCACGGTCGGCGCGGGTTGAATAGGTTGTCGCGTTGCGATCAGTTGGCGATGTGCGTGGCATCGATGTCGGCGTCAGACGGCCGATCGAAGATCGATGCGTTCGGGCGGGTCTCGAAGCCAACGGCGTTGGTGACGGTGAAGCTGTTGCCGTCACCCTGCAACGTCTCGTCTGCCCAGCCGTAGAAAGTGGCCTTCTGCGGGAGGAGCAGGCCATCGACGTCCTGCCAGTTGTCGAAGACGAGCGCCTTGCGCGGCACTTCGTTGACAGGCGTGTCACCACGGATCGCAGCATACGTCACGGTGAAGTGGATGAGTTTGAGCCGGCGCGTCTGCTGATCGATGAAGAGCACGTAATCATCGTCCGCGGTGTCGCCATCGGCATATGAGACGCCGAGCGCATCGTAGGTTGCCCCATCGAGGTATCGCGTGCCAAGATCAGTAACGGTGGCGCCGGCGTCGGCGAACACGAACGGCATCATGACGAAGTAGGAGTTTCCGTGGGTCACGAATCGTGCGGGGATGCCGGCGGCATCACCATTGATCGCCCACGCGTTGTTCCCGTCGAAGCCGAGCCGATAGTCATCGCTGACCATGAGGTGTCGACGGAGTTTGACGTCGGCGATGTGGCGGAAGTTCATCGGTGCCTTGGCACCGAGCGGGAAGTCAGGAACGGTGTATTGCAACTGACCGATCGCGTTCCAGCGGTCCAGTCCGCCGTGGGCCTGAAGCGTCTGGGTGAGCTTTGCCATACCGTCTGTCCGTGACACGGTGGACTGCGCAGCTGACGTGCTGGCCGATGCGTAGACGCCGGTGGCGACGATGAAGGCTGCGGTCGTGGTCTGAGCGATTCGAGTGATCGTACTGGTGCGTGTCATGGGTCCATCTCCAACAGGGTGTTTCGTGTCGGGTGGTCTCAGCCACCTCACCCCTTCAGAGTTATAGACCGATCGTTCGGTTACATCATGGCGGAGATTTTTTACGCATCGCCGATGATGGCCTCTGGAAGCCGTTTCAAGGCCCGATCGAACGCCTGCGTCCGGCCCGAGACCCTGCTGATCACGAGCCCACCCTCGATCGCCGCCACGGCATCTTCAGCCCGCCGACGTGCGTCGCCCCGCGCATGACCCACCTCGCGGGCCACGGCAGCGAGCGCACCGATCCACGCTTCGAGCGTGGAGGCAACGCGCTCAGCCACACTGTCCGGGATCTCCCCAAGCGACAACGTATCGAGCAGGCATGGCTGCTCGCCGCCGTCGTAGTACTGTCGGATGTTGCGGGCGGTCCGTCGAAGGCGGTCAGCCGGCTCGCCGGACTCCTGCAATGGGGCAAGGACGGCGGTGGCAAAATCCTTTAGACAAACGTCCATGGTCGCGTTGGCCATCTGTTCCTTGCCGCCAGGAAAGCGGTGATACAGGCTGGCCTTCACGAGGCCGGATGCCTCGGCGAGTTTCGAGAGGCTCGTGCCCTCGTAGCCGTGGGTGCGAAAGAGCTCAATGAGGATCGCGTTGACATCGTCCGCGGACAGCTTCGGTGGGCGCATGCCGAAGCGTAGGCTCAAACCGAATGATCGGTCAAATTGCCCGTGCGGGCATCATTCCCACTCAATCGTCGCAGGCGGCTTTGAACTGATGTCGTACACCACGCGGTTGATGC
>JBCCFX010000298.1:0-2878 GCA_039029515.1 Planctomycetota bacterium | reverse complement strand
ACGCCGCGAACGCAATCATATCGTGACACGGTTCAATCTTTTTCCGTTAGACATCAATCGTGTAACTCAGCGTCTGGAACGTATAGAAGCTGATGCCGACCGGCAGCAGGATATTCAACGTCGTGCGAGGAATATCAACATCCATCAGACTTGCCAGCCCGACGACACTGTCCGTGAAGAAGTTGAAGTACTTGAAGAAGCCGAGCAACCCGAGGTTCGCCATCACGCTGATCAACATGAACAGCTTGCGTCGACGCGCTTCCGGCAGGTCAAAGATCACGCCGTACAACAACGGTCCGATGATCGCGAACACCGCACACGCGCCAATCGCGCCAACCGCGCCGGTCCACGAAGGCACAAAAAACGCGCCGATCGAATCGAGCGTCACGCCATTCTGCAATGCCGGCCAGTTCGGGACGAGGAACAACGCGATGCTGCCAAGGATCACCGCACTGATCATCGCGCGGCGCTTATGACTGAGCTTGATGCCATCCATGCCCAACGCTGCGGCATAGTCGATGGTCGTGCTCAGCACGATGAGCATCAGAAAGCGAACATCCCACCAGCCGTAAAAGACGTAGCTGGCGAACAACAACATCATGTGCTGCTGTCGTCGGTTCCGGATACACGCAATGCCCACCATCACGGCGAGCATCAGGATCAGAAATTCGTAGGTCTGAAAAAGCATATCGGCCTACGACTCCGATTCCGGTAAGTCTGACAGCACGCGGGCGATCGCCTCACTCAGCGCGGCCCGACCGCTTGTGCCGAGATGCAAGGCGTCGGCGAATCCTTCCGCTCCAACCAGATCATGCGCATCGAGCACGACGCTGCCCGTGTTGTCGCCAATGACACGAACAAACGAGGTCAATGCTGCGGTCTGCTCTGCGATCGCCGGCGCGACGTCAGGGTGCTGCGGTGTAATCACCAGTACCGGCGTCACACCCGCGTCAATCATCGTGTCAATGGCGAACTGTAATTCACGACCGTACGGCAGCGGATACGACGCTGTCCGTTCGATGTTCTCGTCGATGATGTCGCCAATGTGCTTGTCGAGCGTCGAACCGCTGATGGCATCTGACATCTCATTCGGCAGCGCAAACTCATCGGGCGGCACGCTGCGCAAGCCGCGCCGAACCACGCGCCGCACCCGATCGTTCATTGCTTGAATTGGCGCGCGTCGAAAATGCAGTTGCGCTTCAAACTCAGATGATGTCAGGCGATCGAGCGATTCCTCACTGATCAACGGCAAGTTGGCTTCCGTCGTGAAGTCATCTCGCCACGACAATGGAAAGCCGCCGAGCGCGTAGCCATATGCCTTTTCGGCAGGAATGTCGCCGGGCATCGCCATCGTGATTGGTCGCAGGTTCAGCACGACCGCGCGCGGCTGTGCGGCGACCACCTTGTCGAGCATCACCCGCTGCTCGTTGATCTCGCAGCCGTTGATCGCAAAGTTGAGGGCGCGCCAACCCGGGGCCGCATCTTCGACGATGGAAGCATCGATGCCCTCCACCACGACCGAACTGCCGAGGAAGATCGCCGTGGGCTGATCGGCCATGGACGTATCAAGACGTTCGCCGATGGCAATCAATCGTTCTGCGTAGCCGTACCCGATCGTGGGCAGGACCGCGACGCGAAGCAGCAGATACGCACACACCACGCCGATCGCAGGCAGCAGCAGGCATGCGAGGACCGATCGCCCCGCCACCTCGTGCGATTCGGGCATGTCCCCGTGGCCATCATGTGTTGCTGTGGACTGCTCCGCGGCCACGCCACGCCTCCCGCTCCATCGGGCGTCGACGGAGAATCCACAGTATGAGAAGGCCACCGGCTCAGAGCAAGCCCAACGGTCTTACGGCTTGCCATCCGACGAGGACGCGGCGTCATCCGCCCGGACTGAGCGTCGAGAACGATCTGCTGCGACTCGCTCACGTCCACTGATCCATTGCGGCCCAACGGTCGGATTGAACAGATGCGGCAGCATGTCGGCGATCGCATGGATGTGACTCGGAAACGTGCGCGCATCCGCGTCCTCGCCATACGCCTTCGGCGTGACTTCGGGCAGTCGATGGTACGGAATACGTGCCCAGCGGTGATGCTTGCCGTGATGATCGACGTGCAACTGCGAGCGCGAGGCTGCTTTCCCGCCCCACCGCGCGTACACGACCGTGCGTGTCATCGAGAGAATCGTGTCGCCATGCATGCCAAGATGCTCGATGAATTTGCGGAGCGTTTGCAACGTCCCTGCGATCCAGGCCGCGATGAGAAAACCCACGATGAACTGCAACCACCATGATTGCAGGTGCATCGTCAACAGGATCGCACTCCACCCGATCACGAGCAGCGACCATTCAACACCCAGACGTGCTCGACGGCGTGGCGATAGATTCGACCACGCACGAGCCGTACGCAGTGAATACAGCGCCGGCGTGAAGATCCAGCCGATCGTTAACTCTGACCACGCATACGCGATACGGCGCGCCCGCGATGTTGATGTGATGTTGTACGGCCAGAACTCCGGATCGCGCTCGCGCCCAAGATGCGCATGATGCATGCTGTGAACATATCGGTAGACGCTCAATAGTGTGAACGACAGGATGCCGATCAGTTGCCCCTGCACTTCATTGAGCCTACGCCACCGCGACAGGTTGCCGTGCGCGGCTTCGTGCAGTCTTGTCAGCGCAGCGTGATTGAGCCATGCGAGCAGGCACCACAGCAAGACCGTCGCCCAGATCCACGCTTGCATCCAGGTCAGGATGCAGCCGGCGATGACCGAGGCGTGCAGCACGCCGCTCAGCATGTGTTCGACTTCATGACGAAATCGCACATTCCGCTGCCCGGGCGATGGCACATAGGCACGACGCGGCGCATCGGCGGT
>JBCCFX010000297.1:0-2909 GCA_039029515.1 Planctomycetota bacterium | reverse complement strand
TGTTGAAGACCATGTAAGAGCCGCCAGCGCACGTGAAGTTCATCCTGTGCACGACCGAGCCGCACAAGGTGCCGGCGACGATCCAGAGCCGATGTCAACGATTTGATTTTCGCGCGATTCCCGCCACGCAGATCGCCGACCATCTGCGCACGATTCTCAATGATGAGTCGATCACCGCAGATGACGATGTCGTGTTTCACATTGCCCAGCTTGGCAACGGTTCGATGCGTGATGCGCTGAGTGTGCTCGACCGGCTACTCGCCGCAGGCGAAAAGACCATCACCGATGACCTGCTGGAACAAATGCTCGGACTGCCGCCGCAACGGCTCGTCGAGGATCTGGTCACGGCCATCATTGATGCAGATCCATCGGCCGCATTGACGTGTGGTGCCGCGTTGATGGACGCCGGCGTCACGGTCGAGCAGGCGCTCGAACTGTTGACTGAACGATTTCGAACACTGATGGTCATCGCCGCATGTGGTGCAGATCAGTCGCTGATTGATCTTTCGCCTGAAGCACTCGAACGTGCCGGCGCGCAGGCGGCGCAATTCGATGCGCCGGCGCTCGTGCATATGATCGCGTTATGTGATCAAGTTGCGCGGAACGCGCGCGGATCCGCGTCTGCACGGGCGATGTTTGATGCCGTGCTCGTCCGCCTGTGTATTGCGGAACGACTGGCGGATATCGCATCGCTGCTCGACGGCAGTGCGCCTGCCGCTCCGGCCGCCACGACACGAAAAAAAAAAGTCAGCGCGCCCCCGTCAACCCGTGAAGCAGTAGCGCCGACGCCAAAGGCATCGCCACCCACGCCGAAACCCGCCAAGGCGGCACCGACGTCTACGTCCCGTGTGACCGAGGTCAAGCCGGTCGCCGCTCGTCACGACCATCCATGGGAATGCGTGCTGATTGAAGCGAAGTCCAAGCCGGCGCTGCAGGCGAAGGTCGAGCACATCGAGCTCGTTTCCTGGGATGGCAACACGCTCAAGCTCGCGCTTCGCGCGGATGGTGCATCGATGGCGCGCTGGTTCGATGCGCATCCGCAAACGCTGCCTGAGCTCGTCGCCGCAGCCTGCGGCAGGAAGATAGCCGTTCATCTGGCGATGCCGGAATCTCGTGCGACGCAGGTTGAGATGAGCGAATCCGCCAAGCAGGCGGCGCTCGATGATCCGGTCGTTCGCAAGGCCGCAGACCTCTTTGATGCGTCCGTCATCGATGTGCGTGACGACGAGCGTGCCGAGGACGACTAGGATGATGAATCAGGAGATAAACCGCACGCATGTTTGATTCCCTCAAGAACCTCTCCGGCATGGCCGGCATTCTCAAGGACCTTCCTCGAATCAAGGAGAAGGTCGAAGAAGTCAAAGCTCGGCTTGCCGACATCACGGTCGAATCCGAAACCGGCGGTGGCGCGGTGCGTGCGGTGGTGGACGGTCAGTTGAATGTGCGCGAGATTCGTCTCGATCCTGCGATGCTCACGGGTCTCGTTGATGTCGAACACCCGGACGATCGTGCGATGGCCGAAGACTTGATCGTGGGTGCGGTGAACGCAGCCATGAAAAAAGCGCGCGAACGCGCTGAGCAGGAAATGATGACGGCTGCCGAGGAACTGAATCTTCCGATTCCACCCGGTGGTCTCGGAGGCTTGATAAGCTGATGGCAGGTTCTTCCGCCGATCGCGCGTACCCGGAACCGGTTCGTCGTCTCATCGGCGAACTGGAGCGTCTGCCCGGCATCGGCAAGCGAAGCGCCGAACGGATGGCATTTCATGTGCTCAAGGGTCAGGCGGATGAAGCGCGTCAGCTCGCGCAGGCGGTTATCGATGTCAAAGAGAAGGTCCGGTACTGCGGTATCTGTTACAACCTGACGGACGTTGACCCATGTCCGATCTGTAGCGATGAACGAAGAAACGCCGCGCAGATTCTGATTGTCGAACAGCCGCGCGATCTGATCAGCCTCGAACAAACCGGCCTGTTCAAAGGCGTCTATCACGTCCTGCTGGGCCGACTCGATCCGCTGCACGGCGTGGAGCCTGACGATCTGACAATTGCCGACCTGCTGGAACGGATTGATGATGCGTCAAAGAACTGCCGCACCGTCCCCGTGCGCGAGGTCATTCTCGGTCTGAATCCGGATCTCGAAGGTGACAGCACCGGCTTATTCCTCATGGAAGCGATGCGATCGCGGTCCATTACGGTGACGCGTCTTGCTCGTGGCATTCCCGCCGGATCGAGTCTGGAATTCGCCAGTCGGGCGGTGCTCGCGGATGCCATTGAGGGTCGTCAGGAGATGGCGGACTGATTCGAGGCGTCGGAATCATCCGTCAGCGGACAGAAAATCGCGTTCTCCCTGATTGTTGACCACTCCAGCGACCCACCCGATTCAACCGATTACCATTCAGTACGCGACGACCGGCAGGAAGCCAGCGGTCGCCGAGGGAGATTACGTGGCCTCGATGCGATTTGATACGCACCAGCAAATGCAGCTCGGACAGCAGATGAAGCTGTCCCCGCGGATGATCCAGTCGATGGAGATTCTGCAGATGCCCATGCTCGCGCTGCAGGAACGCATTGAGCAGGAACTCGAATCCAACATCGCCCTTGAACAGGTCGAACCAGGCAATGATGCGACCGGATCAGAGTCAGGCGCCGATCAGGTCGAAGGGAGCACCGCGACCTAGACGCCGACCGAAACCGCTTCGGAAAGCGAACAGGACTTCGAACGACTCAATGAAATGGAGTCGTCGTATCGCGAAGCATTCGACAACGAATATTCGTCGCAGCAATTCACCAACACACGGCAGGCAGGCGAGCGCGATCGCAAGATGGATGCGATGGCGAACATCCAGGCGCGCGGTGAAAGCCTGACAGATCAACTCACGCACCAGTGGACGTTTGCCGAAGTCGAGCCGG
>JBCCFX010000296.1:0-2930 GCA_039029515.1 Planctomycetota bacterium | reverse complement strand
GTCATCCTGTTTGGCTGGATCGCCATTGCGATCGCCATGTTCACGCTGCTGACACCGCGTCGAGCCGTGCTGGCGTCGTATCTCATTGCATGGATGTTCCTGCCGGTGGCCGAGATCTCGATGCCCGGCATTCCCGATCTCACGAAGAGCACCGCTGCCAGCCTCGGGACATTGCTCGGCGTGTTGATCTTCGATCCCGGTTCGCTTCGCTACCTGCGTCCGCATCTTGTCGACCTACCGATCGTCGTGTGGTGCATCATGCCGCTGGTTTCGGCCGTCGAGAACGGCTACGGCGCGTACGACGGTGCGTCCGGCTGCCTGCAGGAGTTTTTCACCTGGGGCATTCCGTACATGATCGGCCGCATGTACTTCACTTCGCTCGATGCGCTTCAGGATCTGGCGATTGCAATCATCATCGGTGGCCTGATCTACGTGCCGCTCTGTCTGTTCGAAATCCGATTCAGTCCGCAGCTGCATCGCATGGTCTATGGCTTCCATCCGAGCCACTTTGCGATGACGATTCGATACAACAGTTATCGACCGATGGGCTTTATGCGCCACGGTTTGATGCTCGGTATGTGGATGACCAGTGCGTCGCTGCTCGCCATCTGGTTGTGGCGATCGCGCACGATTCGCGTGATGTACGGCATGCCCATGATTGTCGTCGCGGGCATCCTGTTCTGTACCGCCGTCCTGTGTCGATCGACGGGTGCGATCGCTTTGCTCGCTGGTGGTCTGTTCACGTTGTTCGCGCTGAAGTACGTCCGAACATCGTGGGCCATGGTTGCCGTGGTGATGATCACGCCGGCGTACATGGTGGCGCGGACCGCTGGAGTCTGGACGGGTGAAGACATGGTCGACGCCGCGGCGATGCTCAGCCAGGAACGCGCACGTTCACTCGAAGGCCGTCTGCTCAACGAAGATCAGTTGACAGCGCGCGCCATGCAACGGCCGCTGGTCGGCTGGGGCGCATGGGATCGATGGCGCATCTTCAACGAAGAGGGCGAGGACATTACGGTGTCCGATGGCATGTGGGTCATTGCGATGGGTCAGACCGGACTGGTCGGGCTGACATCACTGACCATGATGCTGCTGCTGCCTGTGCTCCTCCTGATACGTCGAATCGGGGTGCGACACTGGTCGCTCCCGGCGTCAGCGCCAGCCGCCGGCCTCTCGATGCTGCTCGTGCTGTATTCCATGGACAACCTCCTGAACGCGATGCTCAATCCGATCTTCGTGTTGATCATGGGTGGTCTGACCGGTCTGTACATTCGATTCCCGCAGGAACGTGCCATGGCCATGGCACGATTGGAAGCAACACGATCAGCGAAGAAAGCGGTTCGCCTCTTCCTGCAGAATCAACCTGAAATGATCGCGGACGATCCTCCGTCTGCATCGCCTTCGCGAAGGAGCGCGTGACATGTCTGATGGCAGCAACACACTCTGGGTCCTGCCCGCGCTTGCCGCACGTCGTGTCGATGATGATGCGATCGTGCTGACGCATAAGTTCGTCGATGGCATTCGGCAGTATCAGGAACATTGGCCTGGCCAGGTGGCCGTTGGCATGTATCCCGCAGACCGCGAGAGCGGAAACCTCGGGGAAACAACGATCCCGATTTGCGATCTGCCGTTCCGGTTCGAATGGCTCGATGAAGATCCTTCATCGGTCGTCGAAAACGTGTCCGGTGCACGTCTCGTGCTCGCGAGCCTGGTCGATCAGCATCTGCATCTCGCCGAAGCGCTCGCGGGACATTCAGTCCCGTTGATCTTCGTCAGCGAATACACGTTGCAGACACGCAAGCAGATCATTCGGAGTGAGACGTCCAATCCTCTGCTTCGCATGCGACGCTCACACTGGACAGCGCAGCTTGAGAAACGAGTCGAAGCCGCGGTGCCGATGGCCACCGGTATTCAGTGCAACGGCACGCCGACGTACGATGCGTATCGGGATGTCAACGAGAACCCGCTTCTGTATTTCGATACGCGAGTCTCCGCCGCCGATGTGGCGACCGATGAGGCGATCGAAGCTCGCGCGGTTACGGTGAGCAGCGGTGAACCGCTTCGGCTTGCGTATTCCGGCCGGTTGATTGCGATGAAGGGTGTGGACCATCTGCCGCGCGTGGCATCAATGCTGCGCGATGCCGATGTCCCGTTCACGATGAAGATCTGTGGTGCCGGCGCACTCGAAGATGCGCTGCAGGCGCAGATTGACCGCGATAATCTTGGCGATGTTGTGGAACTCATGGGCGAACTGGACTTCCGATCGGAGTTGCTCCCGTACGTTCGTGACAACGTCGACCTCTTCGTGTGTTGTCACCGTCAGGGTGATCCGTCGTGCTCCTACATGGAAACGATGGCATGTGGGACACCCATCATCGGGTACATGAACGAGGCATTCGAAGGCATCGTTCGAACGACCGGCGTCGGTTGGGCCGTACCCATCGATCGGCCGGACGCGATGGCGGAACGCATTGCTCGACTGCATGAGGATCGGTCCGCACTGATCTCGATGGCGACCCAATCTCGCGACATTGCAGCCCGACATACGTTTGAATCGACCATGAAGGACCGCGTTGAGCACATGAAGATGTGCGCCGGCATGCGAGCACACCGAGCGGCGTCATGAAGGAACTCTGCGTCGTCATCCTGAATTATCGTCGGGCTGAACTGACGATCGGCTGCCTCGAATCACTCGAGGATGACATGCGCCAGAATCCTGACTGGTGCGCGGTCGTCGTCGAGAATGGCTCAGATGATGGCTCGGGCGACGTGATTGCCAAGGCGATCAAGGATCGACACTGGACATGGGCGCGCGTCGAATATTCCAAGATGAATGGTGGCTTCGCTGCGGGGAACAACATTGGCGTGGCCGCACAGAGCGCTGAGTACTACACACTGCTTAATAGTGATGCCCGCGCAACGCCAGGCGC
>JBCCFX010000295.1:0-3002 GCA_039029515.1 Planctomycetota bacterium | reverse complement strand
TGGGCGAGCAATATCCGCGCATCCCGCGCGGGATCGGGGATCCCTGCCGCACGCAAGCGCGACGCCGCTGCCGCCAAAGCTTCGCCGGCAGTCATCCGTTCATCTCTGCCAGCTTGCGCGCCTGATCTTCCGCGATCAAAGCATCGACAATCTCATCAAGATCACCATTGATCACCGCGTCCAGCTTGTACAGCGTAAGTCCTATGCGGTGGTCGGTCATGCGTCCTTGCGGAAAATTGTAGGTGCGGATCCGCTCAGAGCGATCTCCGGACCCAACTTGGGCCGCGCGATCAGCGGAGCGTTCATCGTGCACTTTCTGACGCTCCATGTCATAGAGCCGCGCCTTGAGCACCTGCATCGCCTTTTCGCGGTTGCGGTGTTGCGATTTTTCAGAGCTTGTCACGACAATCCCGGTTGGCACATGGGTGATGCGCACAGCAGAATCTGTCGTGTTCACATGCTGTCCACCCGGACCGGAACTTCGTGAATACGTGACCGTGATGTCCGACTCCTCGACAAACGCCTGCCGAGCAAGTCGAATCACATTCGCCGAACGACCTTGCGACGATTCGTCCATCACCGCATGATGACCGCTCTGCTCCACGAATCAACTCCGAGGCCCGAAACATGACGCTTCGACGCTCGCTGCTCGCACTCTGCTTCATCGCCACGACCATCGGCATCGCGCACGACGCCCACGCTTCGCGCGACCCGGAACATCACGGCTTCCGCATCAAGGAACCGCTTCAGTTCAGCTTCACCGCGGGCGTTTACGCGCCACGGCTTGGTGATGGCGTTCGTTTCGGTGATGGCGCATCCACGCGAACGCTCGACATCGAAGATGAGCTGTTCCTGAACGATCGCGAGTCGACGTTCAACGCCGAACTCGAGATCTTCAATCCGGAGGACAACTGGGAGTTCTTCATCGGCGGCTTCGCCTTTGATGCAGGAACGACCGGTACATTCGCCGGCGCGGCGGCTGACTTCGGCGCGGTGCAATTGAACGCCGGCGACACGTTCAGTGCCGACATCGAGATCACGACGCTCGCCGCCGATTTCTCACCGCTCATGTGGTGGGCAGTGCAGACGGAGCACACGCACTTCCGGTTCTTCCCGAACGTCGGTGTGCGCTGGATGAACTACGAGTACGAGATCGCCGAAGTCGGCGTCAACAGCCAGACGGTCGATGAAGACTTCATCGCGTTGTATGTCGGCGGCGGCTTTGAACTCTGGCACGACTTCCCGGACGACTTCCCGATTCTCGACCAACTTGAGATCGACTGCATCGTCACCGGCGGACCTGCGTTCGGCGGCGACTCGAGTTTCCTCGCGCAGATCCGTGGCGGTTTCACGTTCCATTTCAACGAGAACTTCGCGGCGTACGTCGGATATCGATTGATCGAGCCGGACCTCGAAGATGGTTCGTTCGAATCCGATGCGGGCCTGCAGGGCATGTTCATCGGCGGCAAGCTGACGTTTTAGAGAGCGGTCAGCTTTCAGCTGTCAGCTCTTTGTAGGGCGGGTTTACCAGCCCGCCAATTCTGATTCGCGCAGGCCGGGTTCTGTTGAACCCGGCATCCCGTAGGGCAGCTGCTTGCGGCCGCGTACAGTTCCGGAGGCATTCGTATGGACTATCAGCCTTCTTCGGTCACAATTACCCTTGAACCGGACGAAGCGCTCGCCCTCTATAACGCAATTGCAAAGCTTGACGATGCTGATCTCGACTTCATGCCGGATCGAGCAGCGCATTGGGTGATGAATCGGATTCAAGGCCAACTCGAACGGACGCTTGCGGAGCCTTTCATGAGTGATTACGGCGAGCGAGTCGAACACGCACGCCGTCGAATCTTGATCTCTGCCGAAGGCGATGATGCCTCGAAGTTCATGTAGGCCCCTCGCCGCGGCGACCGGCATTCCGTAGGGTGGGTCGCCACAGCGACCCACCATTGCGCGACCAAGAGCACGCCTCCAACCACGCCGACACTGAGCATCGCGAAGTGTCGGATCTATGAAAACGTGAACTGGCACTCACTCAGACGAATCCCCGCAAGATCGGGCATTGTGTCTACCGCTGTGAACGACTCCAGCGTTCCCGCGCCGTCAACACCGAGAATGAGAATGAAGCCGATTCCGCCATTGGGGGCGCCACTGCAGTTCACGTGCACACCGAGATGTTCGGCACAAAACATGAGTGCATCTGGCCACGACGATCCAAGTGTGAATTCCGTAAATGCACCAACGGTCGATATCGAACGCTGTGTGACGACGGCTTCTGTGAGTCGTTCATGGAATGCGGAAACACCACCTGCGTATCGGCGGATGAGACGGACGAGTACTTCATGCTCAATGGGAAACAGGCGGACTGAATCGGAGTAACCCACCGCACGGTCCCCGCATACGAGTGGCATCGCCGTTGATCCGCACCTTCGCTGACTCAGGTGCGGCGTGGTCAAGGCGGACTGGTAAGTCCGCCCTACAAGATCGCATCACTCACAACCCGAAACCCACAACCCGCTCAGCTCGTCGCACCAACCGTCACAACGGTGCCGTTCGTCGGCGTCGTCACGGGAACGTGATATGGCTTCACGCGCGCCACGAACTCATCCCAGTACTTGTTGAGAATCGTCCGCGCGGCCCAGTTGTTGCCATCGGCGAGACCGCAGATCGTCGTGCCCGGCATGATGCCCATCGACCCTGCAATCTCATGCAACAGATCAAGATCCTTCGTCGTCGCATCGCCTTCTTCGATTCGGCACAGCAACTTGTAGATCCACTGCGCGCCTTCGCGACATGGCGTGCACTGGCCGCATGATTCGTTCTTGAAGAACCGCGCGATGTTCCGTGCGACCGCAACCATGTCCGTGTCTTCATCAAAGACGGTCGGGCACGCGGTGCCGAGGCCCATGACGTCGTACTTCTTGCCGATGTCGAAATCGAGTTCGGCGTCGTACTGATCGGGACCGAGAATGCCCATCGACACGCCGCCTGCGATCGCGCCCTTG
>JBCCFX010000294.1:0-3008 GCA_039029515.1 Planctomycetota bacterium | reverse complement strand
CCTCGAACTCGACGGGGAACGCGTCGTCCGCGTGACGCCGCACATCGGCTATCTGCACTCCGGGTTCGAAAAGCTCGGCGAACATCACGACTACAACCAGTACGTCTGCACCATCAGCCGAATGGACTACATCAGTCCGATCTGCAATGACATCGCCTGGCATCACGCGGTCGAAACACTGTTCGACATCGACCTCACGCCGCGCTGCAAAGTCATCCGCACGATCCTGATGGAACTCGGCCGCATCCAGAACCACCTGCTGTGCGTTGGCGCCGCCGCGCTTGACCTCGGTGCGTTCACCGGCTTTCTCTACGGCTTCAACGAACGCGAGTTCATCTACGACATTCTCGACTACGTTTCCGGTCAGCGATTCCATCCCGACTACACGCGCGTTGGCGGCTTGATGCGCGATCTGCCCGATGAAGAAACGTTCAAGACGATGGTGCGCAATTTCATCGATGAACGTCTGCCGAAGGCGATGGACGACATCGAGTCTCTGCTGAACCGCAACCGCATCTTCATCGACCGCCTGACGAACGTCGGCGTCATCTCGCACGACGATGCGATCGCCTGGGGATTGTCCGGCCCGCTCGCTCGCGCTTCCGGCGTGAAGCGCGATGTCCGCAAGGATGAGCCATTCCTGTGTTTCAAAGACAACTGGGATGGCCAGGGCGCGCCCGCGGTTGAATTCGATGTGCCGATCGCCACGACCGGCGATTGCCTGAGCCGCTACTACGTGCGACTCGAGGAACTTCGTCAGTCCAAGCGCATCATCGAGCAACTCATCGATGACATTCCTGGTGGTCCGGTCGATGCGGTCGCCGATGGCAAAACGCGCATCCCGCCCAAGGGCGAGGTGTACGGCTCGATCGAAGCGACCATTCAGCACTTCGAACTGTTCATGACGAATCGCGGGTGGGACACGCCGGTGGGTGAGTGCTATGCCGCAGTCGAATCGCCGAACGGCGAGCTTGGGTATTACATCGTCGCCGACGGCGGTCGATGTCCGTGGCGGGTCGCGGTGCGTCCGCCGTCATTCATCAACTACCAGACGTTTGCGAAGATGCTCGAAGGACATCAGCTGGCGGATCTCGTCGCCGTGCTCGGGTCACTGAACATCATCGCCGCGGAACTGGATCGGTAACGAGCAGGAAGACACGATGGCCTGGATCGTCAAACCATCTGCAACCACGCAGATTGATCGTCGGAGTGAGCCGTACCTGACGCCCGAGATGGTGAAGAAGGCGAAGGACGAGATCATTCCCAAGTACGCCGAGTCAATGGGCGCGCTCATGCCGATTCTGCATGACGTGCAGCACGCGTACGGCTACATTCCGCATCAGGCGATGGAAGAGATCGCTGAGCTTCTCGACATCACGCCGGGCGATGTGCTCGACACCGTGTCGTTCTACGAGGAATACCACGATCATCCGACCGGCCGACACATCATCGGTGTATGTCAGTCGATCGCGTGCGAAGTGTGTGGTCATGAGGCGATCCTCGATCACCTCAGGAAGAAGCTCGACATCGAGCCACACGAAACGACGGACGACGGCAAGTTCACGCTCCTGGCATTGGAATGCCTCGGCGCGTGCGAAGGCGCACCGTGTGCGCTCGTCAACGATGACCGGCATGATTGCCTGACGATCGAATCGCTCGACAAGATTCTGGACGAACTCGACTAGGGCAAAGGGAAGAGGGAAAAGGGAATAGGAAAAGGGGAAAGCGGATCGGATCTGGCCAAAAGCCAAAAGCCAAAAGCCAATAGCCAACGGCCAACAGCCATATGACTGATGGATTGATGCGAAATCTCGGCAGCTTCGTGGGCCACCTCTGGCAGGCCGTCAGCTCCGATGTCACGACCGAGCAGACCCGACGCGAAGAAGTGAAGCGGACGGTCGAAGAGAAGGTTGACGGTGCGGTGACCTATCGCCGGACGACGATCGAGGAAGTGGAGATTCGGGAAGAGAGTCGAGAGTAGTGAGGAGAAAGTAGAGAGTAGAGAGTCGGGATTCGGACAACGGATTCGGACAACGGATTCGGACAACGGATAACGGACAACGGAAAACGACAAACGACAAACGACAAACGGACAACGACGAACGAATAACCGCGAGCCACGCGAGCGAACGATGAACGAACCGGTACTGACCAAGCGAATTCCCACTGCACCCTGGGGCGACCCGAAGGATCGGCACTACGTCGATTACGACGAGTACGTGAAGACAGGCGGCTATGAGCAGCTCGCTCGCGCGCTGGAGATGGACAAAGCCGACATCAAGCAGGCAGTCAAGGACTCCGTCCTGCGTGGTCGAGGCGGCGCTGGTTTCCCGTGTGGCTTGAAGTGGAGCTTCCTCCCGGAGCCCGACGGTGATCGTCGGTATCTCGCGATCAACTGTGATGAAGCGGAGCCGGGCACGTTCAAGGATCGCCTGCTCTGTGACTTCGATCCGCATCTGGTGCTCGAAGGCATTGCGATCGCGTGTTACGCATGCGAACTCGATACCGCGTACTTCTTCATTCGCGGTGAATACCGGCATCAGGCAAAGATCGTCGAGCGAGCCATTCAGGAGGCGTACGCCTACGGCATCTTCGGCAAGAAGGGCCTGATGAACGGCAAGAGCGACTTCAAGGTGGAGTGCTATCTGCACCGTTCCGCCGGCGCGTACATCTGCGGCGAAGAAACCGGTTTGCTCGAGGCGATCGAAGGCAAGCGCGGCTGGCCGCGCGTCAAGCCGCCGTTTCCTGCGGTGAAGGGTCTGTTCGGTCGGCCGACGATCGTCAATAACGTGGAGACGCTCGCCGCGGTCCCGCCGATCCTCGAGCATGGCGCCGAGTGGTTCACGAAGATGGGCTGCGAATCGTCCATTGGTGGACAGCCGAGTTACGGTCCGAAGCTGATGGGTGTGTCCGGCCACGTGAACAAGCCGGGCGTGTACGAGTGTGATCTCGGCATTCCGTTGCGAAAGCTCGTCGAGGACTATTGCCGCCGCGCATGCCGCCGCAAT
>JBCCFX010000293.1:0-3020 GCA_039029515.1 Planctomycetota bacterium | reverse complement strand
GAAGGTGCCAATGACATCAAGCGGGCGGTCGCCGGGGCGACCGCCCTACAAGAGAATCAAATCAGTCGGTCGTCGGTGGCGATGTTGTGTGCCGGCGCGGTGTTGAGCTGCACGACGGTCTCGCCTTGCATCTTCTTTGCTTCATCCGCATCAACGTAGTCGCTATGACACGATGCCTTGCCGGCATCATCTGCGGCACCGACCTTCTTCTTCGTCTTTGACGCCAGCTTGTGGATTTCATCCGGGCTGAGCACGCCGCGCTGTTCAAGAATCGCACGCTGCTCATCGGTGAGCGCGGCGGTCTTCATCGGCTTGTCCCAGTCGTAGGCGTCATCCTTGCCGGACGCAAACGCCTGGATTTCCTTGGAAATTCGCACGGAGCACCAATCGTGGCCGCACATCGCACAGAAGTCGGTGTCGACATCGAGATCTTCATCATGCAACGCGCGAGCGGTGTCCGGATCGAATGACAATTCGAAGTGCTTTTCCCAGTTCAGCGCGGCTCGGGCCTTGGTGAGTTCATCATCGCGGTCGCGCGCGCCGGGAATGCCGAGCGCGACGTCGGCCGCGTGGGCTGCGATCTTGTACGCGATGCACCCCTGCTTGACGTCGTCCTTCTTCGGAAGGCCAAGATGCTCCTTCGGCGTGACGTAGCAGAGCATCGCGGCACCGTGGTATGCGGCGTTGGTCGCGCCGATGCAGGAGGTGATGTGGTCGTAGCCGGGGAAGATGTCCGTGACCAGCGGTCCGAGGACGTAGAACGGTGCGCCGTGGCACAGTGTGCGCTGGAGCTTCATGTTGTACTCAACCTGATCGAGTGGCACGTGGCCCGGACCTTCGACCATGACCTGCACGCCGTGTCGCCACGCGCGCTCAGTGAGTTCGCCGATCGTCTCGAGTTCGGCAAGCTGCGCCTGATCGGTCGCGTCGGCAAGGCCGCCAGGACGAAGACCATCGCCGATTGAGAACGAGACGTCGTACCGCCGCATGAGCGTGCAGATGTCGTCCCACATGTCGTACATGATGTTGTCACGGTTGTGATGGAGCATCCACTTCGCGAGCAACGAACCACCACGGCTGACGATACCGATCAGACGGTTCTTCACGTGCTTGAGATGGCCGTAGCGCACGCCGGCGTGGATCGTGAAGTAATCGACGCCCTGCATTGCCTGATGTTCGAGCGTGTCGAGGATGATCTGCTCATCGAGTTCTTCGAGCTTGCGGCCGATGATCATCGAGTAAATCGGGACCGTACCGATCGGTACGTTCGAGTTCTGGATGATCGCTTCCCGGCAGGCATCGAGGTCGCCGCCGGTGCTGAGGTCCATGACGGTGTCGGCACCCCAGCGTTCGGCCCAGCGGAGTTTCTCGACTTCTTCATCGGTGCCGGAGGACACGGGTGATGCGCCCATGTTGGCGTTGATCTTGGTGAGGCTCGCGCGGCCGATGGCCATCGGGTCGAGGTTGTACTTCAGGTGTTCGATGTTCGCGGGGATGATGAGTCGACCCGCGGCGACTTCGTCTCGCACCTGTTCGGCGGTGAGATGCGGTTCGCGTTCGGCGACGCGGCGCATCTGCGGCGTGATGGTGCCGAGGCGCGCGTGTTCAAGTTGCGTGACCGGTTCGAAGCCGGCGGGCGCAACGGCGCGAATCGGCTGATCACCCTGGTTGTGACCAAGGCAGCCATCGGGATGGGATTCGATCGTCCAGTTGTCGGGAAGGAAGTCCCACGCGGTGAGCGATGACGGTTCCGGCATGCCGGGCGTGTCGGGGCTGGAGAACATGCGCGGTCCGCCGACGTTGTTTCGATTCGCGAAGGAGCCGGGCGTCGTGCCCTGGTGTTCGGTGGATGGGTTGTGTGCGCCGTGCATGGGCAGCGAAGCGTTGAAGTCATCGCGCGACATCGAAGCGATGGCGTCGTGGTTGGCGTCGTTGGGCTTGATCATGGGGCAACCTCGTGGGTGTGGGTTGCCGGCGTGATGAGGCGGGACATTCGCGAGCGCGGATGTGTTCGCTTCCCTCCGCCGGTCTCAACCGGATCAGGTTCGACGGGTGCATCTCAGACCGCGGCGTGCGGTCGCCCCGAGCGTGAGGAGATTCTATCACCGTGAAGGGTGGAGGGTATTGGGTTGTGGGTTGTGGGCTGTTGGCTGTTGGCTGTTGGCTGTTGGCTGTTGGCTGTTGGCCGGAGTGTAGGGCGGACATACTTGTCCGCCATGTTCTCCTCGCGATTGACCAACGGCGGACTGGTAAGTCCGCCCTACGCAGCGCAGCGGACATTCAACATGTCTGACTACACCACGCCGCACCTGAGTCTGCGAAGGTGCGGATCAGAATTCAGACACGCCGAGTCTGAGGCGTCTTCGCCGAAGGCTCGGGTTCGCGCTCTTGCCTGTCAATCAGCGATTGACCAACGGCGGACTGGTAAGTCCGCCCTACGTTGGCAACGACGGATGCCGGCCGCATTCGGGGCACGTTCCGGGCGACTGGGCGACATCGTAGTTGCAATGAATGCACCGTTTGAAGTGCCGGCGGTCGGTTTCGCGGGCGTAAACGATCGCACGGGCAATTGCATACAGCGGCACGACGACCACGAACACGATCAGCGCCCACATGATGGTGACCAGCACTATGTTGCCGACAAAGAACGTAGGCCGAATGGGTCGAGTGACGAGTAGGGTGTTCGCACGAGAGGCTTCAAACTGCTCGAGCGTGAGTTCGCGATACTCTGCCTCGCCAGAGTTGAGCTGGAATTCGCCTATCCGCTCGCGGAATGCAAACGAGAACTCGGGCGATGTTCCGGGACTCGCACTTCCCTTTACTCTCGCATGAAGCCTCACGCTGTTACCGGCATCACTAAATTCGAGATCTGCAGGGCTGTAACGCATCCACGCTGGGCGAGGCCGACTGGGTCCCCTCAGGCGAAGGCTCGTTGACTTGATCGGGCGCGTACTGACGTTGGAGTAGGCATACACCGTCACAGTACGGCCATAGCTGACATGCCACGCATGCACCAACGT
>JBCCFX010000292.1:0-3080 GCA_039029515.1 Planctomycetota bacterium | reverse complement strand
TGGACATCATGCCGGCCGAGGGAACAGACGTCACGCTGGTCATTCGTGCGATCAAAGCCGAAGAGAGCGACGACGCTCCGGCAACAACTCAATCCGACGATGGCTGAGGCGTGATGGCTTCGGCCTGCACACGACGTGCAGCGCACAATGCAATGGCGATGGCATCAGCGAGGTCAGGCGGTTCGGGCAACACGTCAAGTTGACACTGGCTCATAATCGCCATCTGCATCTGTTGCTTGGTCGCATGACCATGTCCTGTCACCGCTTTCTTGACCTCGGTCGGTGTCAGCTCATCAAGTTCAATGCCATGCATCTGTGCGGTCATCAGGACGACGCCGCGTGCGTGCCCCATGAGGATCGATGTCCGAACGTGGCGATAATGGCTGAATAGCTGTTCGACCACGACTCGGTCAGGCGTGAGCGCTGTCAGGACTTCGTTGAGATCTTCATGGAGTTGCCGAAGTCGAACCGGCATCGGTTTCTTCGATTGAAAACGAAACACGCCGCCTTCGACAAGGGTCGCATCGCGATCGCCATCGGCGAATTCGACACAGCCATAGCCGGTGATGTTGAGGCCGGGATCGATGCCGAGGATTCGCATCACGCGAGAGGATACCGGATCAGTCGTGATCAGTTCTGATGCGGTATGAGTCCGTCATGATGTCAATGTCGATCTCGCCATCCTTGAGGCGGATGATGCGCTCACAGCGATCGGCGACGCTTTCATCGTGCGTCACCATGATGATCGTGAGCCCTTGCTGGTGCAGATCGTCAATGAGATCGAGGATGGCGGTGCCCGTCTTGGAGTCGAGGTTTCCGGTCGGCTCATCCGCCATGATGATCGCGGGATTCATCACAAGGGCTCGAGCGATCGCGACACGTTGCTGCTGCCCGCCGGACAGTTCCTTGGGGCGGTGGGAGAGTCGATCGCCAAGGCCGACCAGGGTCAGCTTCTCGATCGCTCGCTCCTGTCGTTCGGATCGCTCCACGCCCTGATAGAACAGCGGCACCATGGCGTTCTCGACGATTGTCAGTTCGCTGATGAGGTTGAACGCCTGAAAGATGAACCCGATCTTCATGCCGCGAACTTTGCTCAGTTCGGCATCGCGCATCGTCGCGACATTTCGCCCATCAAGCAGGTATTCCCCGTCATTCGGGCGGTCGAGACAGCCGAGAATATTCATCAGCGTGCTCTTGCCTGACCCTGAGGCACCCATGATTGCCACGTACTGCCCGGTCAGAATGTCGAGATCGACCCCGCGCAGCGCTTCGACCAGCACCGAGCCGTCGGGCTTGAAGTATGTCTTGCGGATGTTGCGCAAGGCGGCGACCGGCGGCATCCCGGTGGACGGATCAATGGAGGTGGGTTGCGTCTGCGTCATGGTGTCCTCATGGAAGGTCGCATTCTAGGCGGAGCAGAAACCTCGGTCGCTACACTACCGACCGACGACCCTCGGGAGATGCGCTCAGTGCGTACAGATCGACAACAGTTTCAACGGGCAGCAGCACAGGGCGCAACCGCCATTCCGCTCGTGGCGCGGCTGATGAGCGATCAGCTCACGCCGGTGCTGGGCTATCGTCGACTCGTGTCCGCTGATGACCGCGAAGCGCCGAGCTTCCTGTTCGAGTCCGTCGAGACGGGCGGAACCGTCGGGCGACACTCGTACATTGGCGCCCAGCCATCGATCGAAGTCATTGCGTATGGCCACGATGTGACCATCATCGATCACGATCGCGGCACGCGCGACGTTATGACCGTCGACAACCCGCTGATGGTCTGCCGAAACCTGACGTCCGCGTGGACGCCGCCCGCTGATCATCCGGCGAGTGCGTTGGGATTTACCGGCGGCTGGGTCGGCTACGCAGGCTACGACACGGTGCGCTATCTCGAGCCGGACATGTTGCCCTTCGCGTCAGCACCGGAAGATGACCGACAGCTGCCGGACATGCATTTTGGCTTGTATCGTCAGGTCGCAGTCTTTGATCACGTGGAGAAGATTCTCTACGCCATTCAATGGGTCAATCTCGAAGATCACGAGTCGGCGTCAACGGCCTTCGATCACGGCGACGCATTGCTTGCGTCGTTTCTGGAACGACTGGAAGCACACAGTGTGCCGTTGGCACCAGGCGCCGTTGATCTTGATCTCGCGCAGCCGCCAAGCGCAAGCGTGTCAGCGAACATGGATCGTTCCTCGTTTGAAGCCGCGGTGGACAAGTGTCGCGAGTACATTGCGGCGGGCGATGCGTTTCAGATCGTGCTGAGTCAGCGTTTCGAGCGAGCGACAACGGCCGATCCGTTTGAAATCTATCGCGCCCTTCGGATCGTGAACCCAAGCCCGTACATGATCTACCTGCAAGCAGCTGGCTCCATCCTGGTGGCCTCCAGCCCGGAGATTCTGTGCCGGGTCAGCCAGGGTGTAGTAACGAATCGCCCGCTGGCAGGAACACGTAAGCGAGGTCATTCCGAACTGGAGGATCTCGACCTCGAACAAGACCTGCTTCAGGATGACAAGGAGCGCGCGGAACACGTCATGCTCGTCGATCTCGGAAGAAATGACCTCGGTCGCGTCTGTGAACTCTCATCGATTGAACTGCAGCAAGTGATGGCGGTGGAACGCTACAGCCATGTTATGCACTTGTCATCGACCGTCACCGGCTCGCTGCGCTCTGATCTCACATGTTGGGATGCGTTGCGTCAGACATTGCCTGTGGGCACCGTCAGTGGCGCCCCCAAGGTTCGCGCGATGCAGATTATTGATGAACTTGAACCGACACGACGGGGCCCATATGCCGGCGGTATCGGAGCGGTGGGATTCGATGGCGCGATGGACATCGCGCTCGCACTCCGCACGATGGTGATTCCGTTTGAACGACATGAAGACCAGCGCTGGACGGTTCACCTGCAAGCCGGCGCAGGCATCGTTGCGGATTCAAAGCCTGCGGCGGAATACGAGGAAACGGTCAACAAAGCGGCCGCACTTGGACGCGCGATCGACCTCGCCGAGCACGCGTTCAAGTCAGCTGACTGAATGTCGTGCGCGTTACGGCGTTGAATCTGCCGCAGATTCTCGTGCGCGTCG
>JBCCFX010000291.1:0-3140 GCA_039029515.1 Planctomycetota bacterium | reverse complement strand
GTGAGGATTTGAACGCCCGTTCGGTCTCCACGCGGAACGTGGCAGGATTCGACGAGCGATCGTGCAACGGACCTGGCGACCATCGCGCAGGCACCGAATCCGCTGCATCGGCCGCTCACCGCACAACCGTCAGTGAGACCTCATATTTTGTTTCAGAAAGTTGCGATGCCGATTCATCGCCGTCGTGATCAACCGCCACCGTCACCGGTCTCGTCGTCGGTAATCACCGGCGATTCGAAGTCCAGCGTTGTATTGAGGTCGAGATCCTCATCCGCATCACCATCGGCCGGGTCCAGATTCGCGGTCGCTTCCATTTCGTCCGCATATTGGACGTCGTACGGACCGTCACCCTTGCGCACGATCCGGACGGTCTCGATCACATCTTCGCCTTGCTCGATGGCCCGCGCGATGTCGAGGCCTTCGAGAATGCGTCCGAAGACGGTGTGGCGACCATCAAGCCAGTCCGTGGGGCGGTGGCAGAGGTAGAACTGAGCCGCACCGGAGTTCGGGGCACCGGTGTTTGCCATCGCGAGCGTGCCCGCGAAATGCCGGCGAAATTCATCGCCGGTGTGCTCATCAGGAATCCGCTTCGGCAACTCGGCGGTTGAAGGATCCTCAAGGCCAACTCGCTCAGTCGCATTCCCGCCCTGTGACATGAAGTCGCCCATCACCCGATGAAATCGGATGTTGTCGTAGTAGCCTTCTTCAGCCAGCGTGATGAAGTTCGCCACCGTGTTCGGGGCTGCATCTTCGAAGAGCTCAACAAGCACGATGCCCTTTGAGGTCACGATTTCCGCGCGAGGCATCGTGTCCGCTTCGGTTTCCGTGCTTCGAATGGCCAGTTCTTCGTTCCACTGCTCAAGCTTCGTCGTGTACTGCTCAGACTGCGACTCGAGGCGTGTCTTATCCGCGTCACTGATGCCCGGGATTTCAAGGGCGGCAGTCAGCGCTGCGATGGCATCATCGAATCGATTCTCGCAATACAGGCAGTCGGCATACAACAATGCGGCGTCGACCGACGACGTGATCGCAACCGGTGCGGTGTCTACGAAAAGCGTAATCGCGTCTGCGTACGCACTCTTCTGCTTCAGACGTCGCCCGTAGTCCAGCACCATCTGCGTGTTCTCGGGAATGAGCGCAATGAGCCGGGAGATCGCGGCGACCCGTGCTTCATCGTCCTGAATCCAGTCGGACATGGCGAAGGCGGCGGCGACCGGGCGCGGGTCATCCGGGTTGGCCGATGCGAACGCCGTCATGCGATCCATGAGATCACGGACGAATTGCTCATCGCCATCGCGAATGCCCTGTTGGTTCTGCAGTGATCGGAACAGGTTGAAGAACTCTTCCTGCAACGGCGCAAAGGCGTCGTCAGACGAACTCTGGGCATGCGCCGGGGCAATGACCGTGGCGGCAGTCGCAATGACGGCGATCAGGCAGAGGCGGCGAACGATGGAACGAATGGTCGTCATGACGGGATCTCATCGAGGTCGGACGAGTCGACCGGCAGCGCTGTACCGCCGGAGTCGCGAGCCGCACAGGATAGCAGGATTCGAGTCGCGGGAGGGCACGTCAGCGGGCGTCAGGATGGTGCCGGATACGTGCAGCAGGTCTTCTCGGTCTCCCAGACCGTGACCTGACGCAGGCGGCCACCGGCGTCGTCGAGCGGCTCCCTGAGACGCTCGTAGCAGATCCGGGCGATGTGCTCGACCGACGGAATGACGTCAGCAAAGTCATCGACGTCCAGATTGAGGTTCGTGTGGTCAAATCGATCGACGACCTCCGCCTTCACAATCCGTTCGAGGACCGGCAGCCGAAAGCCGTCGGCGGCGTCGGAGATCTCCGCGCTCACGTCGACCTCAAGACGGTAATTGTGGCCGTGCCCATGCCGATTGTTGCACTTGCCGAACACGTCGACATTCTCGGCGTCCGACAGTTCATCGGAGTGCAGGCGATGGGCTGCGGCGAAGTCGAATTGCTGGCGGTACGTGACGGCATTCATGTGATCGGCCTCCGCAGTCAGGCGATAGAAGGGCGTCAGTTGCCACGCCACGGCAACAAGAGGGCACGGCGCATGCGACTGCATGGCATGAAGCAACGTATGGAGCAGGCGTTCGGGTTGGACAGTGCGTTCATCCGCGATCGCGCGGGCAAGGATCGGCCACGCATGGTCGCGCACCATGGCATCGAGGTGCTGGATGCCGATCAGATAGCCGGTCTTCGGATCCGGACGCCCGCGGACCGTCACGTCGAGCTCGATGTACATGCCAAGTCCGGCCATGCTCGGCCACCCTGAGAACGTATTATGTCGCGGGTGAATCGACCAGTCATCGCCGGTCAGCGACATGCAACCACGGACGGTTCGGGTCAGTTCAAGGATTGGAGTGTCTGGCGTCACGGATGGCATCTCTGTGGCGATCGTAGGCTGGTCTCGGGTTCACGTCACGGCCGAGCGGCCCGGCATCCGTTGAGAAGTCACAAAGGAATTCGCCATGTCAATCGTAGCCCTGGCAATCGGCGCCACCGTACTCCTGAGTGACCCGGCATCACCGGCAGCAACGCAGCCGTCCGAGCGACTCACGCCTTTCCCAAACGTAACGGTGGACTTCAAGGCGATGGCGATCGAAGTCAGCGCATCGGTCATTCATGCGCCCGAGCCGCTGGAACAAGTCGTGTGTGTTCTTGGTTCGCGCGATCACGAGACGTTATTGACCGCGAAGGTCAGGCCGAGCCAATTGCATGCGGCCATGTTGATGCTTGACCTGAATCCGGGCATGCCGGGGCGATTCGTCACAGAGAATGAAGTCGTCCGTTTCGAACCGCCCACGGGTGATGCGCTCGAACTTGTTATTCATGTCACCGCTGACGATGGCTCCGTCAGCGAGCACACGATTGAATCGTGGATCATCGACGACAAGAAGACGGCCTATGAAGATCCGGAATGGGTCTTCGCTGGCTCATTGGTCATGAAGAACCAGAAATGGATGGGCGACGGCGAGCATTACGTTGCTGACATGACCGGCACGCTTGTCGGCTTCGTTACGTTTGGCGACGAGCCGATCGCGCTGACGAAAGCAATCAGTGAATTTGCCGAAGAACGGCCACGCGAATGGCGTCCGAATCTGGACATCATGCCGGCCGAG
>JBCCFX010000290.1:0-3155 GCA_039029515.1 Planctomycetota bacterium | reverse complement strand
GGTTGCATTATCACATGCAGTGCCACCAGATAATTGTGTGGATCTGGGCACCATGCAAGAGGCACATACAGATTCCGTGCTACCAGGCCGCGTCTGCGGTCGCAGGCAACCCGCGCAAGGGCTCGCATTCGTCTATCAGAGAATGGGACATAGATGGTTAGGAAGAGGCGCACTGCTTGAGCTCGCTGTACAACAGTGTGCATGCAGCGCCACGGGTGAGCATGTCGTAGATGACCACGTCTCCATTCTTGCACCCAACTGCATTCGGTCTGTGCGCGATATGACCTTGATGGCAACGATGCGATCGACATCGTGCTTGGTGCGCCGCAACGTGATGGTGGTGAGGTTCGCATCATTTATGGCCCGTTCACGCCGGGTGAACGACTGGATGCAGCCCGGGCGGGGATGGTGCTGCGTGCGAATGATCGTTCGGCCGTTGCATACGGTTCGCGCGTTGGTGTCGTGCGCGATCTGGACGGCGACACCGTTCCTGACATTGCCATCGGCGCTGCGAGCGATCAGTCCGAGGTTCGTTCAACGGTCACTGGCGCAGTGCTGGCGACGATCACCGGACGCGCTCCGTTTGATATCTGGAACGACGCAGCCGATGGCGGCGCCGGAGGCGGTTCTCGAATCGGCGTGGTGGATGTTGACCTTGGCTGTGACTGTACGGCAGGGTGTTTGTGCCCACCTGAAACATCGTGCTTTGTGCTTCCCGACGGACGCGGTGTCTGCGTGCCGGACAACGTGACAATCTGCCCTTCGGGGCCGAATGACTGCGATGGCATTTGCCCGACGTGTACGGAACCACTCTGTCAGTTGCAGGTGGTTGGTCCGCAATACGAAGAGGTTGGCGGTTGGGCGAGTTCCCCGTGGGGTTCAACGGTGATGCACTTCACGGTCGTCCCGAAATGGGCGACCGTTGATTCGTGGTCGATTCCGACCGGTGCGTCGCGCGTCGTGGTGCTTGAGACAACGAATCAGCGACTGACGCTCGGCATTGTGCACACCGGTCCGGTCAGCGTGCGCGCGGAGACGATGGGATGCTTCGTGGGTGAGACTACGTTTGCGATCACGTCGCCGGATGATCTCGACGGCGATGGTGTGTTGAACGACTGCGAGGTCGCAATGGGCAGTTCGCCGTTGAATCCGGCGGACGTTCCCGATCTCACCGCGGATTCTGATCAGGATGGACTGACCGACGTGCACGAAGTGTGTGTGATCGGGAGTTCACCGACCGACTTCGACACCGATGGTGACGGGTTGCCGGATGCGTGGGAAGTCGAATCGGGGACTGACGCACTCGTGGACGATGCGAGCGCGGATCCGGATGACGATGGTCTCGGCAACCTGCTTGAATTCCTGACGGGTCAGGATGCGCTCATCGGCGACACGGATGGTGATGGTATTGCCGACGGCGATGAACCGTTTCAGTCGGTGTTCCCGACATGTGCGGCGTTGACCGGCGAGTCGGGCCTGATCGACGCGGTGATCGTCAATGCAGGAACAGCATTCGAGCGCGTCGAAAGCCCGGGCGGCGTTTCAGTTTGCCGTGGTGAGACGGTGCAGTTTCATTCGACCGAAGGGCTCGGTGCGCATCTGTACACCGGGACGATCGTGTCCGGCCATGCCTATGTGACCGATACGGGGATTGGCGCGGATAGCGCAGACTGTCTTTCGTCCATCTACGCCACGCTTCCCGGTGTTGGCGATGGAACGTTTGAGTACATCTGGATGTCCTACCCACCGGGTGGTGGCGAACCATGTGTCGGCGTGATCGAAGTCGATGTGCGTGATGCGATGTTCATCGTGTCGCCTGATGCTTCTGATCCCGGCGCCTGCCTGACGCTGGTGAACAATCACGACACCGATGGCGATGCGATTCCTGACTTTGCGGATGGGTTCGACTTCGCGTTTGACCAGGCGAACGATGATCTTTCCGCGAACGATCACGTCACGGAAATGACCATCGCGATTCCGGATCTGTCATCCGTTGATCCAGCGCACATCGTATTTGACTACGACGTCGCGCATCCATCAACGATAGCGTCGTACGTGGGGCCGGATGGTCCGGTGTACATCGCGCCGTCGGGTTCGTTGCGCCTCTGGCGAACGCCGGCCAACGTCGCGCGATCAATTGAGCATGACTTGATCGTCCCCGGCGAGGCGTACGAACCGGCGGATTTCGGCCTGACCGACACTGGCGGTGCGATGACGGTGTACGTCGAATCGGTGCGGGTGAGTTCCGCAATCGGCGACCACGAGATCACCGTGCATGCCGCAGGCTGCATCGATGTGATCGGATTCACGTCAATCTCGACCGGTTATGCAGCGCTCGAGAGCGACTACAGCCTGACCACGATTGATGGACCTCACGTCTCGATGCCATCGCCGGTGTTCTCCATGTCACAATTCACGCTGACTGACTTGCGCGCATCTGTCGACGGTCAGCGCCTTGTGGGTGACATTGTGGCCGTCGGCACGCTCGATGATGCGTACTGCGATCTCATCGAAGGTCCGGACGGTGTGATCTCGGAAATTGCGGTCCTCGTGAACGGCCTGCCGGCGACGATCGATGGTGACGGCAGTGCACCGGTCACGATTCAGATTGCGCCGGAGGACATCAGCAAGGCAAGTACGTCGTCACAATTGGATCGACCGAACGACTTTTCGGCATCGTTCTCCGTGGCGCTCGACAACGTCAATCTTGATGCCGGCACAAACATGGTTCGATTGCAGGCGCGCAACGCCCGCGGATTGGTCGGGACGGTTGACCTGACGGTGGAGCTCAGCATCGAATCACCGCCTGATGCGGTGTTCGAGGTTGACGTGGTCTTCATGCCCGCTGCTGACAACGGCATTGACGGTGTGATGACGACGACGCACAGCACGACCGATCTCGATGGCGCGCCGATGGTGTCCACGGTGACATCGGTGTTATCGAGTCTGCCTGCGAACTCAAATGCGTTCGTTGATGCTTCCATGCACACAGTATTTGAAGGGTTCATCGGCCTGGATGGCATTCCTTTCGATCCGCTGACGAGCCAGTCCTTTCTGGCCACGATCTCGGTTCCTGATGCAAACGTCGAGCCGCGCACACTGAACTTCGATCGGGACGTACACGGTGTATGCCGGGCCGTCTACGCCGTTGAAGC
>JBCCFX010000289.1:0-3162 GCA_039029515.1 Planctomycetota bacterium | reverse complement strand
TGAAGTGTCGGATCCGGTCTGGCGCATGATCCGCACCTTCGCGGACTCAGGTGCGGCGTTGAGGTCGCACGCCGACACTGAGGCGTCTTCGCTGAAGTGTCGGATCTGGTCTGGAGGATGATCCGCACCTTCGCGGACTCAGGTGCGGCGTGGCGATGCGCCGTAAACAGGATCAGGCAAAGGGAAACACGATCGGGGCAATGACCACGCACACAACGCCGACGAGAATCGTCAACGGCACGCCAATTCGCATGAAGTCGCTGAACTTGTAGCCGCCCGGCCCGAGCACCATCAGGTTCGTCTGATACGCAATCGGCAGGATGAACGATGATCCCGCAGCCACCATCAACGTGTAGACGAACGGTTCCGGATTCACCTTCAACTCAATCGCTGTCGCCATCGTGATCGGATACATCAACACCGCAGCGCCGGCGATATTGATGACTTGCGCGAAGCCAGCCGCCAACACGAAGATGATCGCCAACATCGCGCGTGGCGGCAGGTTCATCGTGTCTGCGGCAGAGAGTAATCCGTGCGCGATGGCGTCTGCCGCTCCGGTTTCCTGAAGTGCAGTACCCATGCCGAGCGCCGCGCCAATCACGATCAGAATCTGGAGATTGATCGCATTCCGCGCGATCGTGCCGGTGACGCAGCGCGTACCGATCATCAGAATCGCACACAGAAACGCCACGATGACCTGATCCAGCGCGGTGCGCGTGAACAACACGATCAGCAGCGCCAAGATGCTCAGCGCGAGCCAGGCGCGTTCGTGACGAATCGGACGAGAACCCTCGACGCTGGAGACGAGATAGAAATCGCCACTGTTGCGATGCGCTGGCACAAAGCCGTCATGCGTATCGAGCAGCAGTGTGTCGCCGGCTTCGAGTGCAATGTCACCGATCTTGCGATTGATCTGTCGACCCTGACGATACACCGCGACAATGGCTGCGTTGTACATCGTGCGGAATCGCGTTTGCCGGACCGTCTTGCCCACCAGTGGTGAGCGTTGCGCCACAACCGCTTCGACGAGGATCCGGCTGCCGCGCTGCGCTTTCACTTTTTCGATCTGATCGGTCGCGGGCACCAAGCCACGAATCTTGCGGAGATCAACCACCGACTCGAGCACGCCTGCGAAGCTCAGGACATCGTTGGCTTCCAGTTTTTCGTTCGGCGATACCGCGACGATGGTCTTGCCGGCCCGATCAATCTGGGTCAGATACAAGCCGGGTAAGTGGCGAAGGCCAGCTTCTTCGATCGTCTTCCCGACGATAGGAGCGTCCGGCTGCACTTCCATTTCGACGTGATACTGGCGCGCATCATGGACGAGATCATGCGCGGGCCGACGTTCCGGCAGCAGCCACTTCGCCGTCACCGCGATGAATGCGAGTCCGGCGATTGTTGTCGGGATGCCGAGCCACGCCACGCTCCAGAACGCCTGCGTGGACGTCATCGGTGTCACCCCGAGTGGTTCAAGCACTTCAGATCGGGCAGCGATGTCCTGCGTGAACAGACCAATCAGCACGATGTTCGATGCCGTACCGATGTAGGTGATCTTGCCGCCAAGGATCGATGCGTAACTCAACGGGATGAAGAGCTTGGACGGGCTGATGTTGAGTTTGCGTGACCAGTCGTTCACGATCGGGAGATACATCGCGACGATCGGCGTGTTGTTCATGAACGCCGACATCGCGGCAACCGGCACCATGAGTCTGATCTGCGCTGCGATGACCGATTTTGGTCGACCGAGTAATCGTTGAGCGATCAGTTGCATGCCACCGGTTTCGCGGAGACCCGCGGCAACCACAAGCAGGGCGGCGATCAACACAACGACGCGATTGGCGAAGCCCTCGATCGCCTGCGGCACGGTGATGATGTCACCGTCGAGGATGACGTCACCAATCATGAGCAGCGTGAGACCGCCGACCATGGCGACATCCACACCGATCCGGTTGGTCGCAAGAATGGCGATGACCAGAACGAGGGTGCCGACGGTGTACCAGGCTTCGATGGACATGGATCACCTGACGGGAGGCGGCTCGGCGGTTCAGACAGTGGCACCGATGCCAAGAGCATCAATCGCCTCGATCAGCCGATCATGCAGGCCGACTGACGCGCAGACGATACCCCGATTTCGGTCCAACTGCCGTCCAGCCGTGAAATCGAGCGGCGCTCCGCTGATATCGGTCACTCGGGCCCCGGCTTCCAGTGCGATTCGCATTCCTGCGGCGTGATCCCAGATCTTCTCACGGTACGTCGCGCTCGTCGGTAGCCGGAGATAGGCATCAGACTGGCCACGGGCGACCACGCTGTACTTGGCCTGACTGTCCAGACGAATCGGGGTGACGTTGCCCCCGACGTGGTCCACGACACGTTGGCGATCGCTCTTCTTGGAATGACCGGCTTCGACCGACTCGCACAGTCGGTACGCCGATGCGCTCGCACTGTCGCTGGCATTGATTCTGTGTGCCGCATCGAGATTGCCGTCGACGGGCAGCTGCCACGCGCCCGCGCCGCGAATCGCGGCGAAGATCGTTCCGCCATGTGCAGCACCATCGAGCGGCGCATCGTGTGTGCCGGGTAAGTTCGGGCATCCCATGACGCCGGCGATGACCTCACCGTTCTCAATCAGTCCGAGCGCGATTGCGTATTGCTGCCCGCGCAGGAATCCCTTCGTGCCGTCGATCGGATCGAGCGCCCAATAGCGCGCGCCCGTGGCGTCATGATCGCAGGCATCGATGGCATCGAGGACCGCGTTGGGATCTTCCGGAGCGCCGTCCGGATTGATCGCTTCGCAGATCTCCTGCAGCACGGTGGCGTGCGCTTCATCGCGCAGCATGTCGGACTGCTCTTCGCCCACGATTTCGATGTCGCCGAGCGCCGCAGGCAGATGTCGACCGATGTACGCCTGCACGGCGAAGTCGGCGACCGTCACGGGACTGCGATCGTCTTTGGTGACTTCGCGAATATGATCGAGTTCGGTCTGCACGCGCCGCGCGATGACGCAGCAGCGAGCCACGATCGGGATGGCAGCAGCGAGGTCAGCCTGGGAAGCGAGTTCTTTACTCATGCGGGGATGATAGGTGCTTGACGCGGAGATGAGGGCTGATCACGGTCCAGACAATCGATGGTTGACGATCCTTCGTCGGCGTGGCAGGATCTCAT
>JBCCFX010000288.1:0-3180 GCA_039029515.1 Planctomycetota bacterium | reverse complement strand
CTTTGGTGAACAAGCCGTATTATGCGGCGGCGTCCTGACGCTGGTGATTGCTGCGTTTGAAACACTGGTCGCACGCGGTTTCGATCCGCAAGTGGCCTACATCGAGTGCTGTCACGAACTGAAACAGGTGACAGATCTGTTGTACGCCGGTGGTCTCACCGGAATGGCCGACGCCATCAGCAACACCGCGGAATTTGGCGCGCATGTGGCACGTGAGCATCTGGATACTGACGAGCTTCGCGCGAGCCTTCACGCGTTGCTGGCCGATATTCAGAACGGCGAATTTGCCCGTCGCTTCCGAACGGACCTCGATGCCGGTGCTCCGCACTTCGCAAAGGTTCGACAGGACGTCGCCAATCATCCGATTGAAGAGGCAGGTCGCACCGTCCGTGCGCTGATGCCGTGGTTGACCGGCAACACGGCATCGAATTGACCCGCATGCGACTACTGAATCGAGAAGGATACGACTGCCATGGAATGGTACGAAGCGGTGATCCTGGGCCTGGTCGAAGGGATCACCGAATACCTGCCGGTCAGTTCAACCGGCCACCTGATCCTTGCCAGCGAATTCCTCGGGCTCAACGATGACCCTGAGCAGAAAGCCGCCGTGGATGCGTACAACATCGTCATCCAGGGCGGCGCGATCCTCGCGGTACTCGGCCTGTACTTCAAACGGATCATGCAGATGCTCCGTGGGATCATCGGACGCGATGATGCCGGACGGAAGCTGTTCATCAATCTGTTCATCGCCTTCTGCCCCGCCGTCGTCCTCGGCCTGTTGCTCGAAGATGTGATCGAAGCCAGGTTGTTCTTTACGGTGCCGGTCATCACCGCGCTTGCGGCGGGTGGCGTCCTGATGCTCTTTGTTGGACGCGCGCCAAAGGCATCTCATCGCGAATTGACGGAACTCACCTGGAAGCTCGCACTGTTCATCGGCCTCCTGCAATGTGTGGCGATGTGGCCGGGCACGAGCCGATCGATGATGACCATTGTCGGCGGACTTCTTGTCGGCCTGCGCGGCAAAGACGCCGCCGAATTCAGCTTCCTGCTCGGTTTGCCGACGCTTGGTGGCGCATGTGCCTACAAAGCATTGAAGAGTTTCGCTGGCGATGGCCCGGATCTCGTGAGCACACTTGGTGTCGATGCGATCATCATCGGCTTTATCGTCGCGACAATCTCGGCCGCCATCGCAGTCAAGTGGCTCGTCGCGTATCTCTCGAAGCATGGCGTCGCGATGTTCGGTTGGTATCGACTGGCATTGAGCGCCGTGCTGACTATTCTGATCGTCGGGAACTGGATGTCGCCAATCCGGCCGGAAGCCGCGCCCGAACCGCCGGCGTCAACTGCCGTCGAGTGAGGACTCCAGCCCAAGATGCTGCGCCATAAGATCGGCGTAGCTTACGGCGACTGGCTCCCCAAGAAGCGGTAGGAACGATTCGCGCAGTTCTGTCACACGTCGCTCGCAGCTCGCCACGGTCGCATCGTCGCGAAGCATCGCTTCGATTTCGAAAAAGCAACCAAGTGCATCAACCTCATCGAGATGCACGCGGACATTTCGATGCATCCAGAGTTCGCGTGTTTTGCGGACGACGAGCCACGGATGCAGGCTCTGCGTGCCCCACCGTCGACGCGCCTGGGCGTCACTGTGGATTTCGTATTGGCTGATGCGCGGTGCGACGGTGTCGGTTCGATCGTATTCGATCCACTCCGTTGGTTCGCCGGGTGCTTCGCGCCGCTTCAGTCGTCCATGCGTCATGCGGAAGTACGTATCGGTCTGACGCAATACACCGATGCGCTCGAAGCCGACGATGCGGCAATGCTGTCGCGCAGACTCCAGATCCCGCAGTTCGGCTTTGTATTCAACGTTCTGCATACGTGGAGATCACTCGGAATCGGACAACTGATCGGACGAAACCGAGGTCGGTGACGACTGCGTGCGCAGCGCTACCTCAAGATCATGCAGCACACGTTCCGCTTCCAGTCGATCTCGTACCGCAGTTTCGGTGACGCCATCCGCCGAGATGTCGAGGACGACCCAGACGCCCGTCGGATCCGGCACGCGACGCGCCGCAGTGACGAGCCGTTGACCATCGCTGACAATTCGTGTGCGATCGAGCCAGATCTGCTCACTGATCGGCTTGAATTTGAACTTGCCGATCTCGCTCGTCCCGAGGTGCCAGCGCACCGACGGTCCATCACTATGTCCGACCGAGATCTGCCACGCCCATTGCAGATCGTCGAGCGTGTACCACGATAGAGTTTCAGTCTTCGGGCGCGGCCAGAGCGTGCCCCCCAATGCCCACGCAAGCAGCGCAGCCATGATGATGAAGATCGCCAGCTTGACGAGCAGGCTTCGGAATCCGAGCACAATCTGGCCCGTGAATGCACCGTCCATGATGGGTTTCCGAGCCATCCGCCAAACTTACTCCTGCGCATCGAGCGCGGCGAGGACCTGAGTTTCGTCCCAGATCTCTATGTCCAGGGACTGAGCCTTGCTCAGCTTGCTGCCAGCATTCTCGCCGGCAATCACCAGATCGGTTTTCGATGATACGGAACCTGCGACCCGAGCACCGAGACTTTCCAGCCTATCGGCAAGTTCCTTTCGACCAAACGCCTCCAACGTCCCGGTGATGACCACCGTCTTGCCCGCCACGGGCGAATCCACGGCCTCAGCCGACGCTGGCGTTTCCAGGCTGTCGAGCACCACGCCAACCTCGGCGAGACGTGCCAGAGCCTCGCGACCGACATCTGATTGCAGGTACTCATACACGACGTGTGCCGTGATCTCGCCGAAGTCAGGCAATGCCGCCAGCGCTTCTTCCGACGCCGCACGCAACGCATCCGCAGATTCGTAATGTCGTGCGAGTGTCTTGGCGGCTGATGTCCCGACGTGACGAATGCCGAGACCTGCGAGCACGCGCGTCAGGCCACGCTGCCGACTCGTCTCAATCGACGCCAGCAGGTTGTCGGCCGAACGTTCACCCATCCGATCCAGCGCCAAGAGCGCATCACGGTCCAACGTGAAGATGTCCGCAAAGTGATGCACGAGCTTCGCATCGACGAGTTGATCGACCAGCTTCTCGCCAAGCCCATCGATGTCCATCTGCCCGCGCCCGACAAACCACTTGAGTTTCTCGCGAAACTGTGCCCGGCATTCCGGGTTGACACAGTACAGCTTCG
>JBCCFX010000287.1:0-3212 GCA_039029515.1 Planctomycetota bacterium | reverse complement strand
TCCGGCTTTCGCCTATCGCGCCGATAGGCACGGAACACCTTGGATCCACACTGCGCTCGTCTACACTTGCACCATGGACATCAAGCAACTTCGGTACTTTCTCGCCATCGTGGATGACGGCTCACTCAAGGGTGCCGCGCGAACCCTCGGCTTGCGCCAACCGTCATTGAGTCAGCAACTCGCTCGGCTGGAAGATGATCTCGGGCAGACACTTTTCGACCGACTCGGTCAGGGCATCGTGCTGACCACCGCCGGCGAACTGCTCGTCCCGCGCGCACGGCGACTCGTCGCCGACGCGACCGACCTCCGTCGCGCCGTGCAGGAAGACATTGATGAAGGTCGCGGCACGTTGAGCATCGGCGCGCTGCCAACGATTGCGCCGTTCGTCATTCCGTCTGTCCTTCGACAGTTCCGCGATGAGATTCCCGAAGCGAACGTCGTCTTCAGTGAGTTCACCACACTCAATCTGACCGAAGCGGTTGCGAACGCCGAGGTGGAAGTCGGCCTTGTCGCGACACCGATCGAGGATGACCGCGTCACCTCCGAACTGCTCTGGCGTGAACCGTTGTTGCTTGCGATGTCGCCGGACAGTCCGTGCGCGCAAAAGGATCGTCTCTGCGAGCCTGATCTGGCCGAGGTCGGCATCGTCGTCCTGCACGAAGTGCATTGTCTGGGCGATCAGACGAGAACGTTCTGTCGCGTCGCCGGCGTCGAGCGAGCGATTCGCATCGAAGCCGGGCAGCTCTCGACGGCACTCGAAATGGTGCGGAGCAATCTCGGCGTGACAATCATTCCGATGATGGCCCGCGAGCGTGCAGCGCAACATGGACTGATCGTCCGCCCGCTGGTGCACGGCGAGCCATCACGGCCGATCGGCGTGATTCGCAATGGATGCCGACCACTGTCCGCGCTAGCCCGGCGTTTCGTGGAATTGGCGCGCACGCGGATCGAAGCCTACCGCGCTGAAGCCGGCATCACGGACGACGTCGCGTTGGTGTAAGTGCGCGGCGACTTCTGAGGCGCAGTCTCGTGTAGGCCGGTCGCCGCGGCGACCCGGCGTCTTCGCCTTTTCACGGTCACGCCGGCATCGGCGATGCCGGCCTACGCATTTCCCCGCCACCGAATACCTGATGCAATCGTCCCGCACTCGCTGCATATCGCGCCGCGCTTCGTCGGGTACGCGCACATGATGCACTTCTCCCGCCGCACGCGCATCACTCGCCGGACATATCGCGGTGCGAACCAGAGCAACCAGAAGAGTGTCGCGTAGAAGAGCGTGTTGGCGATCAAGCCGGACCAGATGGGCACGTAGGCAATCGGCGGCATATATCGAGACCAAGACCGAGACTCGCGTGTGATTGCGCCGCGGACAAATGGTTCTGAGTTGGTCTCGAAGCGCGCATACTCCATCCACGTCATCCGAAAAGGAAATCCTTGCTCATGTCGATTGAGGTACACCTGATACTGATGCGGGCCTTGGATGACATAGATGTCGATGACCCGGTAGTGATAAGACTCGTACTCGAGCACTTCATTCGTGTCGACTCCATGTCGCTCGGCCATCTCGAAGTGCTTTGCGGCACGCTCGCGAGCATCCGGCTCCTCGATCGAATCAAGCTGGCGCCAATATACGGCAAGCAATGCCAGCATCACCACCCACGACGCAACGAAACCCATCACCACACAGGCAATGATCTGCGTCCGAATGCGCCGTGGTCGACGCGCACTCACGTATGACTCCCCCGCCACCGAATGCCCGATGCGATCGTGCCGCACTCACTGCACGTGTCGCCGCGCTTCGTCGGGTACGCGCACATGATGCACTTCTCCCGCCGCACGCGCATCACTCGCCGGACATATCGCGGTGCGAACCAAAACAGCCAGAAGAGCGTCGCGTAGAAGATCGTGTTGGCGATCAGACCGGACCAGATCGGGTGATACGGAATTCGATCGTTGGGCCATATTGGTGTGCGCTGTCGCAGTGTGAACATGGTCATCGATTGATTCGGAACGCTCGCATCGAAGTGTCGATCCGTGAGCACATCGCCCGTCGCCATCCGAACCGGCCAACCCGCATGCATTCGATGTGCCCACGTCTTCGGCGTGTCTGCTCTCTCGACTGCCAGCATTGGCGCGGCCGAGAATTGGTCCCATCCCCGCGTTCCAATCCACTGGTGATCAAGGAACGGTGCATCGTCCAGATTCCAGTCGGCCGCAACGCGGACACACACCTCCGGTGCTGAACCGCCGCGCGGCCCCTTCACGCGATACCGTTCTGAACCCGAGACAAGCAACGCCATGACGAGCCACGGTGTCGCCGCACCGAGGACCGAACTCACGATGATCTGGGTTCGAAGACGCGTTGGTCGATGTCTCGCCACCGGGCCATTCTACCGCCGGCATCAACGATGCCGGCCTACAGGCCTATTCGACAGACGAACAACGAATGACGAGCGGCGTCCGGAGACGGCCGCAGAACTGATGCAATTTTTGCACGCTGTGAACTGGTTGCGTACATCATTGCCGCGTATGGCAGAAGTAGTAGCTCCCCTGCGTGTTTTCTTGGAAGAACTCTTGGCGGGGGCTGCAAGGCGCACAAAACGTGTAGCGAAAAACCGCGTGATTCCCCCAGCATCGTGGACGGAGGACAGGCTTCGGGCGTGGGCGGCAGCGAAGGATCTGGTGGCCCATGCCGTAACGCTGTTTCATCCTCGTCCCGGGTGCCAGGTGTTGATGTTTCCTGATGCTTCTGATTGTCATTGGGGTAGTTTTGTAACGCAGGTGCCTGATGTCGAAGTGCAAGAACAGTTACCGGTTGAGGACATGACACATGAACCGCTTGCTTTTCTCAGTGGCAGTTTTAAGGGTTCGCAGCTGCGTTGGGCCACAATCGATAAGGAAGGATTTGCTATCGTGAGCACGTTTCGACGTTTGGAGCATCTTTTGTGGAATGGCGTGCACATTTTCACGGATCACCGAAATCTCGCGTATATTTTCAACCCTGAAGCATGCGTGACGTCCGTGTCTAAGGCGTTGGCACAACGGTTGGAGGGATGGAAAGGTGTTCTTGGTCAGTATCGGTACACGATATGCCACATTCCGGGTGAACGTAACGCGTGGGGTGATTTGCTATCGCGATAGGTAAATGGTAGCTACACATGGGGTGGCTAGCCCCAAAGCAATCAGTCAGAGGTATGACAAGGGGTGGCGAG
>JBCCFX010000286.1:0-3378 GCA_039029515.1 Planctomycetota bacterium | reverse complement strand
GTTCATTGACGACCACTCAAAGACGGGCTCCTCCGCGGGATCAGGTCCGGGCAGGAACATCAGTAAAACATCGCCGCGCAATTTCGTCGAGATGATGTCACGGACAACCTTGTACTTTCGTGGCGCAATTTTGCTTTGCGGACTCCCGTGACATCATCTCGACGAAAGCCAATGACGTTGTCACAATGCCCGCAGCCGGAGTTTGTAGTGCCGCGACTTTCTGGAGTTCGACTACGGACGACCGAGTATCCAGGCAGTGAGAGCGTCTTCGACCAACATGGTCATGACACCTCGTACTGTCTTGCCGATAGCCAATCGACCAAGATCGGTCGAACGAGTCGGATGATCCAGGTTCACGACATCAGTAAGAGGTGGGAGTTACTTTGCACGCTGAGTTCTCTCGAACTGACCGAATTATGGCCGTTCACAGATGTAGAGCATCGGCCAAGCCATTGGGATGAGCGCGGAGAGCACTACTGCTGGGGCAAATACCGGATGATGATCTGGGATGTTGGATGTTTCTACATCATGATCAACCGATGGGGGCGAATCCGATGCGAGTCTGACTGCCATTGAACGCCTTCATGCAGAGCACGGGGTGAATCGGAGAGTTTGCGGGTGCGGCGGGATTGCACATCGCCGATTCGGAATGGAGACTGTGCACAGCGAATCGCAGGAGGCACCTGAATGGCGACGGTCGCTCTGAGCCCAATCATCATTATTCTTCTGGTGCTGACCGCGTGTACGGTCATCGTGCTTCGCGGCATCCGCTATCCCCGCAACGTGCCGAAACGTGCGTCATGTGGACAGTGCGGCTACGAGATCAACTTTGGCTCCGACCGCTGTCCGGAATGTGGCAGCGATCTTCGCGTCGTCGGGACGGTCACCGCGGCGACCGCACTGCGATATCGATCCAATCCCGTCACGATGTTCATCGCGTGGACGATCATCGTCATCCTCCTCACGTCCATCGCCTCGGCGACGGCCACGATGATGCTCCGTCGCGCGGGCCGACAGTCGATGACGTTCAGTCAGGCCTTCACCCCGAATGCGACCAATCCGGAAACTCGTAGTCTGCCGGACTATCGCCTGAACATGAACGGCGATGCGATCGGGACGGATCTCAAGAACTGGACGATCCAGATCACGTCGTCCGGCGGTCCGCGCATCATCGTGGATCTCGAAGACGAAGATAATTCCTGGACGATCCGCGGCGCGGGTGATCCGCAACGCGGCACCGGCTTCGATCGCGACGCCATCACGCAGTTCCTTGACGCCGCCGCCGTCGATACCTCGAAGGACACAATGAACCGCGAGATGCAGGAGCTTGCCGACATGCTCCAGCGGATCTCGGATGATCCGGTCGCCGCACAGCGTGCGGGCTGGGGTTTGCCCGGCCGATTCGGGACGGCCACGCCGAAGTCAGTCACCGCAAATGAGCTGACTTCGGCACTGCTTCATCGAGGACACGGGACGGTTGTCATTGACGAGCAGAACCTGTGGAACGTGCAGTTCGTGGATCCTGATCGTTGGAACGAAACCGAGCAGTTTGAGCTGGAACTGGTGGTCGATGCCGAGTTCGAGCCGCAGAGCGGGAAGCCGATCGGGCGATCGACGACGAATGCGGTCGTCAATACGCCAGTCGGCTGGCCGTTGACGATCGCCTGTGATCACGACGCGAGCACATGGGTCGCGAAGCGTGGTGATGATGAGTGGGACAGCGGATCATTGCCCATCACCAACGATGCAGTGAAGCCGATGTTCGATCGCCTGAAGAACGAATCGGACCTCCTCGTGCCGGTGGGTGCGGCGGAGGACACCGTGATGCTGATCAACCTGACCGATAACGACCTGCCGACGCTCTTCAGTTGGACACCGCCGTTGCCGGAGGAATCTCGGAATGGTCGGTTCATCTCAACTGGCGGCGGCGGGGCGTCAACGCGTCCGCTCAGCATGACAGACACGTTCGGCATGTGGATGTACTTCGGTGCGCTGGGTGTCATCGCGGTGCTCTGGTTGTATCTCGGCGTGCGCATGCTCAAACGTCGTGCGCGGTTGATTCGAGCCACGTGAAATAAAAAGCGCGCTCTCTTCGTTTTGTATCTTGACTGTGTGCGCATCAAGCGTACATTTTCGCGTCGCGGCACACGGTGTGTCGCGTACGGTTCTCAGGAGCACGACATGTTTGCCAGCAAACAGTCATTATTCGAGATCACGCAGGGCAGCGCGGTCTATTCGTCCAGCCGGATGAATGGATGGCAACTGCTTGATGCGCATCGCGCACCCGGTGATGACATTCTGTTGCTTCGGAGAGCCACGTGGCCTGCTGACTGAGTCAGCATGACACGATGAAGGGTTGACTGAACCCGCGGCTCTCCGGAGTCGCGGGTTTTTTCGTTGGCCCGCATGTGTGGTTCGCTTCGTGAAGGATCTCGCGATCACCCATCGTGCGCGATCGGTGCGCGCGGTCTGCTTCACGCCTGATTCGAAAAGTCGGTTTCGATGACTCGGATTTGATGACTCTGATTCGATTGCTCTTTGACAAGTGAATCCCACCTCACGCGGCCGTCGCTCTGTGGCTGAGAACTCCGTGGCCTACGGAGCCACGATTTTTCGATTCCATCCGTTCGGATTCTGGTATCGTAGCTCAATCAGAAGATCACTGCCCTGTCACGGCAGCGGTTGTCGGTGCAAGTCCGATCGGGGCCGTTTCTCAACCCGTGGCCGAACGGATCAGGCGCCTGCCTACGAAGCAGGATCATGGAGGTTCGAATCCTCCCGGGTTGGCTTCGCGCGGTGTCGCCTAACGGAAGGGCATCGGTTTCATACGCCGACGGTGCAGGTTCGACTCCTGCCGCCGCGATTGCGCCACCGTAGCCCAACTGGAAGAGGCAACGGTCTCAGAAACCGTTCAGTACAGGTTCGAATCCTGTCGGTGGCATTCATCGTTCTTGATACGCGCTGCGACTTGGCGCCACCGTAGCCCAACTGGAAGAGGCAGCGGCTCGAGAAGCCGTTCAGTGCAGGTTCGAATCCTGTCGGTGGTATTCATCGTCGTGTGCGTCCTGCGCATGCGTCGCGATGGTGACTGTGGTGTAAGGGCAACACTGGAGGTTGTGAGCCTCTCATTGCGGGTTCGAATCCCGTCAGTCACCCTACAGGCTGTAGCTCAGAGGTAGAGCGCCGCACTCGGGCTGCGGAAGCCGTTGGTTCGAATCCAGCCGGCCTGACTTTCTTCATCCTTCTTTTTCCTCTGGCGCGCACCGCGCGCTGTGCGGGTCTCGCGCTGGGTTGGACTTGCACACCAGGTTACCCTGCATGGGAGATGGAATCAAATGGCACTTTGGCCCCAAGCGAGCTAGTGGTAGGAGTACCACG
>JBCCFX010000285.1:0-3394 GCA_039029515.1 Planctomycetota bacterium | reverse complement strand
CGCGACCTGTTTCAGTTATTCGATTCAGGGCAGTTCGTTGCATGAGCAGGGCGAGATCAAGGTTGGCGAGATGAAGTTGTTTGAACTGGGGCCGGACGATTCGGCCACGGTATCGATCACGCCGGCGAAGGGATTCGACGTAGGTGCAGGATCGGGCAAGCCGCGCGAGGAAACGGTGCGCGGCGGCACGGTCGGTCTCGTGCTGGATGGTCGTGGGCGATCGATTTCGATCCCGGAGGATCGCGCCAAGGGTCGACCGCTCGTGGAGCAGTGGATCAACGCATTGGAAATGTATCCATCGATGGTCGCGCACGCATAAGTGCGGCCGCGGCAGCAGGATTCAGGAGATCAGGATGGCGCATGCGTATACGCCGGGCTTGAAGGTCACGAATTCAGTGCGTCATCGTGCGCGTCGTGTGCTTCCGATTCACGGAAGCGTGAAAGCGAAGGTCGGCGATGCTGTGTCGGCGCGCGACGTCGTCGCGGAAGCGTTCATGCCGGGTGATGTTGACGCGGTCAATCTCGCGAACCTGCTCGCGATGCCCGCGCGCGATGTGGTTGAGTGCATGCTGATCAAGGATGGCGATGCGGTGCACGTCGGTGACGTCGTCGCCCGCACGAACGGCATCTTTGGCATGTTCAAGAAGGAATACAAGAGTAAGTACGAGGGCACGATCGAGTCGGTGTCAGAACATACCGGCCAGTTGATCATCCGTGGCGCGCCGATTCCCGTGCAGATGGAAGCGTATCTCGCCGGCAATGTCGTCGAAGTCATCGCCGATGAAGGCGTGATCATCGAAGCGGAAGTGACGTACATTCAGGGCATCTTCGGTGTGGGCGGCGAAGCGCACGGTCCGATTCGAATGGCCACGCCTGATCATGTCACGCCGTTGAGCGCGGACATGATCAAGGAAGAGCACAAAGGGGCGATCGTGGTTGGCGGCGCACGCGTCAATGATGAAGCGCTGGAGCGCGCTCGCGAGGTTGGCGTTGCGGCCGTCGTCGCCGGCGGGATCGACGATCAGGACCTCAAGGATTTCCTTGGGTACGACCTTGGCGTGGCGATCACCGGGACTGAGGATGTCGGGCTGACGCTGATCGTCACCGAGGGTTTCGGCGACATCGCGATGGCGACCCGGACATACGACTTGCTGCAGTGGCGTGAAGGCGCGGAAGCCGCGGTCAACGGCGCGACGCAGATTCGTGCAGGCGTGATGCGGCCGGAGATCGTCATTCCGATTCCAGCAGATCTCGAGATCCCTGACACGATCGAACATCACGAAGCCGGATTGCTCGAACCCGGGCGCGCGGTGCGCATGATTCGCGATCCGTACTTTGGTCAGATCGGCGCGGTGCACACGTTGCCGTCCGAGCCTGCGGTGCTGGGATCGGGATCAAAGTCACGTGTGCTTGACGTCAAGCTCGGTGACGGTGCATTGATCACCGTGCCGCGCGCCAATGTTGAATTGATCGAAGGATGAGCCACATGCAACAGTCGTCCATCACGATTCGGATCATGTGGCTGCTGATCGCCTTGTGCACGGCACCGGCATTCGGTCAGGAGGTGTCCGTCCGCGATGCGCCGTGGGAAGGCGGCGAGAACATCGTCGTCGAATGGAACGCGTTTCCAGATGATGGCATCGCGTACTACACCGTCGAGCGATCCAAGCCGGCCAAGGAGATCAATGAAGATGACAAGCAGATTCGCAAGCGCGTGATCGCTGATGCCATCTATGCCGCCACACGCCGAGCTGTGATGGCGCACCCGGATGCAGAGGTTCTCGGGTTCATCGCGTCCATGGAGCGCAAGGATTTCGGCGACCGTTTGGAGGAGCTCATCGCTGATGAGGAACTTCCAACCGATCTCAATGATGCGTTGCGCACCGTTCGTGCGGATGCAAAGACAGAAGGCGAACTCGCGGCGGACGAGGAGATCGAGCAGCTCGGCGATATGCGATTTGCCTTGCTTGGCGCCGTCGAACCATCGGAAGATGGTGAGCATGAGTACGTCGCATCGAAGCTGATTCGTCTCGGCACTGATAGCGAAGGGAACGAGGTTCCCAATGCCTACCAGTTCGTTGTGACGGCCGTCGATGCCGATGGCAACGAATTGACGCGCGTGATGACCAATGCGATCAGCCCACGGCGCGAGTGGTTCGATGGCACACGATTCTTCATGATGATCATCGTCGTGATTCTGTGTGGCTCGCTGATCACATTCATTCTGCTCGCCCGCAGCGGACGCGAACTGTACGTTCGCAAGATTGCCGGCCTGGAAGCGGTGGATGAAGCGGTCGGTCGCGCAACGGAGATGGGACGGCCGGTGTTGTTCGTGCCCGGCATTCAGGATGTCAACGAAGTGCAGACGATTGCGGGGCTGACGATTCTCAATCGCGTGGCCCGAACGTCGGCGGAGTACGACGCCAAGGTTGAAGTGCCGACCGCACGTTCGCTGGTGATGACCGCCGCGCGCGAAACGGTTGAAGGTGCATTCCTCGCCGCGGGACGACCAGACGCCTACAACCCCGATTCGATCTACTACGTCAGTAACGAGCAGTTCGGGTACGTCGCGTACCTCTCCGGCATGATGGTCCGCGATGAACCCGCGGCGTGCTTCTATATGGGTGCGTTCTTTGCAGAATCGCTGATCCTCGCGGAGACGGGCAATGCCATCGGTGCGATTCAGATCGCGGGTACGGCACAGCCCGCTCAGCTGCCGTTCTTCGTGGCGGCCTGTGACTACACACTCATCGGCGAAGAGTTCTACGCCGCCTCGGCGTATCTCTCCGGATCGCCGGAAGAACTCGGCAGTCTCAAGGGGCAGGACGTCGGCAAAGTCGTTGGTGCAAGCCTGCTGATTCTCGGGGTGTTTGTCGCGACGCTTGATTCCTTCGGCATCGAAGCCGCAGCCACGATGAAAGACTTCCTCTTCACTCAGGTCCTTCGGTAAAGGGAACGAGACCGTATGAAACGAACGTTTCCACTTCTGATCGCTTCGATCGCCGGGATCATCCTGGTGGTGGCGTATTTCATACCAGCGACACAACGCTGGAGTGAGACCGTCAACATCTGGTTCACGATCCTTCAGGCGTTCGCATTCGTGCTCGGCGGCGGCAGCCTGGTGAAGATTCACCTCAAGAAGATCTCCGACCAGAACGCAGGTTGGGGCTATTCCGTTGTGCTGCTCGTTGCCTTCTTCGCCACACTCGCGGTCGGCATCGGCAAGTTCGGCGTCGCGCCGAACCCGGAATTCCCTGCGCGCCAGAAGGGCTAGTTCCCGATCCCAGGCCCCGTCAGAAAAACACATTGCCATAAAAATTTACGCCAGCCAGATTTCCAGGGATCACATGATCGTTGACGTGGACGGGTATGCTGGTCAGTTGTTCCGCTGCTT
>JBCCFX010000284.1:0-3442 GCA_039029515.1 Planctomycetota bacterium | reverse complement strand
GGCTGCAAGCAGTCGCCCTACATGGCTACGATCTTGCCAAAAGCCAAAAGCCAAAAGCCAAAAGCCAAAAGCTAAAAGCCAAAAGCCAAGTCCCCAATCCCGAACCCCTAATCCCGCATTCGAATCATCGCTTTCACGCCGTCCAGCGGTTTCGTCGACACTGCGGCTTGCGGCGGATTCTCAATCGACAACGCCGACAACTCAAACATCTTCACGCACGCCCCGACGACCAACGCCGTCTCCAACTGACCCAGACTCTTGCCCGGACAGAAACGCGGGCCGTGTCCGAACCCAAAGTGCAACGCTTCACTCGTACCATGGCTGCCGGTCGAGAACGGTGCCCAGCGTTCCGGCACGAATTCCGCCGCGGGAAAGCCGGTCACGTCCACGCCCCAATGATCGTCATGACGGTTCGCGTGCCAGATGTCAAGCAGCACGTGCGTACCCTTCGGCAGATACAAACGACGCTCATCGTTCGTCTCGACCCACGTGTCATCGCGGGCTCGACGAGGATGAAAATACAACGCTGGCGTCAACCGCAGCGTCTCGTTCAGGACATGGCCGAGATACGTCGCCGTCGCCAGTGTCTCCGGCGTGTACACCGAAATGTCCTTCACCTCGTCGTAGACCTTCGCCTGCGCCTCGGGATGTCGTGCGAGATGTGACAACGCCCAACTTGCGTACGATGTCGTCGCTTCCAGCGCGCCGGCGAGGAACACGCGAATGTTGCTCCGCAGCGCGTCATCCGTTGCATCCGATCGGAATTGACGCCATAAGCCGCGCGCCTCGTGACGTGTGGCAATCACGAGATCGGTCAACCGCTCGAAGTCATCGCGCGCTTCGCGCACGCGCTGGAGGCGATCGGACATGCCGGGCATCAGTCGAAGCGGAACGCCGAGTTTGTTGACGACCGTATCGCGCACGATGTGATCTATCACGCGCTCCAGTGCAGGGACGTACCGTTCACGAATCTCCGTGTACGGCACCTCCGCGCCGAAGAAGTTGTTGACGAGCATCTCCAGCATCACGGCCTTGATTTCAGGCTCGAGGGACACTTCCAATGCATCGGCGCCCGGTTCAAGACGTTCAGACACCACACCCAAGCGGTCCGTCGCGGTATGACGAAACGTCTTGGCAAAGTCCTCGAAATGCTCAGGCTGAAAAAGCGTCGCGCGAGCAAATGGCGGCGTGGCGAGTTTCTTCTGGCGTTTCCACGCATCACCGTTGGCATACAGGAGTGAATCAACGCCGGTCGCGCGTGCGATACCCGCAGAAGGCATCGTGTCGCGATCGAAATGACCTTCCTTCAAGCCGGAATTCGTCGAGATCGCGCGAATCAATTGTGGGTCGCGCGTGACCAACACCGGCGCAAACGGCGCGACATCGATGAACCGGTTGTGACGACCGTCGAACGGCAGGTCGTCCGTCTTCCAGAAATAGGTCGCCAGAATGCGCAGCGGTTCGTGGTAGTTCCACGGATGTGGGAAGGGGAGTGATGGCCGGCCAGACCACGGTGCAATGATCGGCACGCGGGTCGGCGTGATGTCACCCTTGAACGGACTGCGACGAATCAGCTGACGTGGCGCACGCATCACGCGATGTGCGCCCGGCACCCGATCACGAACTGACTTCAGGAATCCATCCTTCATCATGCGCTCCCACGGACTGACGACACCTTAACACGTTGGGCGTCGTCCGTTGACCGTAATCCCGTAGGGCGGGGGCTGTGCCCCCGCCGTGTTGCACCATTGACGACCATCGGCGGCGGCACTGCCCTCGCCCTCCATCTCATCGCGTATCGCTCTTCCCTCTTTCCTTCCTCTATCATCCCACCATGAGAATCCTCACACTGATCGTCGCCTACGCGTTGCTCGTCGGCTGTTCCGGAGAGAGCACCGACTCGTCATCTGGCAAACCGTCGATCGACGTCATCGTTGTCACGGGCGATGCTGCGCCAGACTCGAACGGCGAAGTCTTCAGCCATGCACGGAATGCCGGCTTCTCGCACATCGATCTCAATGATGATGGCGACGTCGCGTTCTTCGCCGCCTCCGCACCGAAGTCCGATGACAGCGCAGCAACCGCCGGCGTCTGGACATACGAAGACGGTACGCTGACGAACATCTTCAAACACGGCGGCACGATCAACGGCCCGCGTCCCGGCACGTACGACCTCGCAACGAAGTCCGCGCTCCGACTGACGAATCAGCACCGTATCGCCGCGGTCGTCGGCACGACCTCCGGGCACAACGATCGCTCCATCGTGACCGGTGATCCGAATGACATCATTGTCATCGCCAGTGACAACGCGTCGGCAACGCGCGATGATCCCAACATGTATCGCGGCCTCAGTTTTCGTGCGCTCGACGATGCGGGTGGTGCGTGGTTCGTCGGGAATGCGTACGACGGCGACGATGCGCTCTGGCGATTCCACAACGCCACGGCGACGAACGTCATGACGCTCGATCGCCAGCTCATCATCAATGCTGTCACGCCACGGCCATCAACCAATGCAGATGAAGCGGCGATTCTGACCTCGAAGCGGGATGCGCGGCCGGCCGATTTCACGCTCGCCCGATACCGTGCCGGATCCATGACCGACATCGCCGCCGTGGGTGACACCGCGCCGGGTACGGGCGGCGAGACCTTCAAGCACTTCTCGCCGCCACACATGGATGCCGAAGGCAACATCGCGTTCCTCGCGTATCTGGTCGATGCGAATCACTTCGCGGCTCACTCGCGCGAACGGAAGGACGCCGGTGTCTGGTGTGAGGCAGACGGTGCATTGCAGCTCGTTGTGCGCTCTGACGATGCCTTGCCCGGCCGTGACGATTCGACCATCGTCGTCCCGCGGCTTGAGCACATGAACGCCGACGGTTCGATGATCATTCAGGCGTCCGCGCTCACGGCCGCTTCGGGCGAACACACCGTCGATGCCGTCGTGGCTGGCAAGCATGACGACCTGCGGACGGTGCTCGTCGCCGGCGACCCCGCGCCGTTGATCGACGGCGCAACCGTCAAGGCGATTCGACGCGTGATCGGCATCATGACCGGCGGGAATGCCATCGTGCATGTTGAAGTCGACGGCGAGAGTGTCCAGCGTGGAAAGCGATTCGTCCTCTATCGTCAGGCACCAGACGGGTCATTCTCGATCATCGCCCGTTCCGGTACCGCGTTCGATATGCCCGATGGATCAGCGCCCACCGTTCGAGGCGTCCTCGATGGTGATTCGATGACCGACATCAACGCGAACGGTCAACTCGCCTTCACGCTGATGTTCGAGGATGAACGACGGGCCATCGCCGTGGTGACGGTTCGTTGATCGTCGTCCGCTCCGTGTAGGCCAGCTTCGCCGTAGCCGGCATGGAACAGCGCTCTTCGTAGGGCGGGGGCTGTGCCCCCGCCGTGTTGCGCTCGTGATGATCATCGGCGGGGGCCCAGC
>JBCCFX010000283.1:0-3461 GCA_039029515.1 Planctomycetota bacterium | reverse complement strand
TCCCCCGGCGGCAATATCAGTCAGGTGAGCCCCGGCGAGCGCGCCAAAATGGAATCGCCATTGTTGAACGAGGTCGTCGATTCCGCACGTCGACATCGCTACGACGAAAACCTCGTCACCGCATTCGTCAGCGTGCAGGTTGAATTGTGGTTGATTGAGAATCCAACGACCGGCGCACGCATCGTGATCAACCGGCAGGAGTTCGAGACAATCTTCGGCGATGATCCGCCGGAACAACTGACGTCGGTCGGCGGCGCCCCCGCCAACGCGCCGATCGTGCTTCCGCGCCGAAGCGAGATCGCCGCGCGCACCAGCGAACAGTATGAAGATGGCGAGACGGTTGAATTCCTGCAGTCGTTGCCGTCGTGGCAGGATCTGCCGACCGCGGATGATCGCGATGAATGGCAACTCGTCGGCCAGGTCGTGTCGTCGGATCGATTGCTCAACGTGAATTCCGGCGAGTCGGTGTACTTCGGCCTTGCCAAGGCGATTGTCGGAACCGACGCCGAACTGCAGGCGTTCTTTGGCGCGACGTCACTCAAGCGATACGACGAGTCATGGTCGGAAGGGCTGGTTCGTCTTCTGATCAGTTGGCCGGTCCGACTCATCCTGATCGCACTCTTCCTCGTGGGATTGTTCATTGAACTCGCGGCGCCGGGAACCGGCGTGTTCGGCATCGTCGCTGCCTGTGCGCTGGCGCTGCTCATCGGCGCGCCCGCGCTGGCCGGGATGGCACAATGGTGGGACATCCTGCTGATCATCGCGGGGATCGGGCTCGTGCTCGTCGAGTTGTTCATCGTCCCGGGCTTCGGCGTTGCAGGACTTGCCGGCGCGGCGTGCCTGCTCATCGGCATGGTCGGCACGTTTGTGTCCGGCGACATCGGTTCCATTCAAGGACAGGACCAGATCGTCAAGGGACTGATCACCACGCTGACAGGCCTCTTTGCGGGTGGGATCGGCATGTGGCTGGCCAGCAAGTGGTTCCACCAGTTCCCGCTGTTCCGCCGGTTCATTCTGACCGCAGGCACGGATCACACTGGCGGCGTCGGCTCGGTCGGAATTGTCGAGTCCTTGACCGTGCCGCAGCGTGCGCTGGACGACGGGGATGAAGGCATCGCATCGACGGACCTTCGTCCCTCTGGTCGCGCGACGTTTGATGGCCGGCTGGTTGACGTACAATCCGTTGGCTCGTTTATCGAGAAGGGAACGGCAGTCCGCGTGGTTCGCGTCGGGCGGTTCATTATCGAGGTCGAAGCGATTCAGGATTCATCCACCCCATGATGTTCACCCTTGCCCAGCAAACCGTGAATACCACGGATCCGGACGGCGCGTTTCTCGTCTTCGGCGGCCTACTTATGGCCGCGGCAATTCTCTTGCTGTTCGTCGAGCTCATCATCCCGTCAGGCGGATTGATCGGCGTGTTGTCAGGTGTTGCTGCGATCACCGGCATCGTGTGTTTCTTCCGGTACAGCAATACGGCAGGCATCGTGGCGCTGAGCACGACGCTCGTGCTAGGGCCCGTGATCGTCTTCGTGATGTTCAAGATCTGGATCAACTCGCCGATGGGCAAAGCGATCGTCCTCGGCGGAGAGACCCGCGGATCGAACGAAGAGACATTTGTTGCATCGGAGCTCGCACGAAGCGTTCGTATCGGCGAGCTGCGTGAACTGATCGGCGTGCACGGCACGACGGTCACAGCGCTGCGTCCGGTCGGAACGGTCAAGATCGCCGGGAAGCGCATCGATGCGCTGGCCGAAACGGGCATCATCGAGGCCGGCGTCGAGGTCGAAGTGACCGATGCCTACGACAATCAACTGAAGGTCCGTCCGGCGGCCGCCGCCACGGATCCCTGATCCCAACCGCCTACCTGCCTCTCTCGCCATACTCCGCGCCGATTGTGCGTGCTGACTGGCAACAGGCTACGATGGTGTATTCCGGTGACGATGATCCAACGTCGTCCCCATTCGATATGAACCTGCCCCGATATGGAGGCCGCAGACGTCCATGTTGACCCTCGCACTCAGCACCGCCGCTTGGATCGGCATTCTTGCCGTTCCCGCCATCATCCTGCTCGTCGTCGTGTGGATGGTTGGCCAGGTGGTCACGCTCTGGTTCCAGGCATTCGTGTCCGGTGCGCCGATCGCATTACTCGATCTCATCATGATGCGCTTCCGAAAGGTTGATCCGAAGACCATCGTCTTCAACCGCATCAGTGCGAAGAAGGCAAACATCGACATTCCAACGCAGTACCTCGAAGCGCACTATCTCGCCGGCGGCCGCGTGACCAATGTCGTGCGTGCGTTGATTGCCGCGGACAAGGCCGAGATTGAACTGCCATGGGAACGCGCGACCGCGATTGACCTCGCCGGTCGTGACATCCTCGACGCCGTCCGCACGAGTGTTGACCCTAAAGTGATTGACTGCCCGCAGTCCACATCGGCGCGCGGCACGATCGACGCGATGGCGATGGACGGCATTCAGCTCAAAGCCAAAGCCCGCGTGACGGTGCGCACGAACATCGCTCGACTCGTCGGTGGTGCCACCGAAGAAACCATCATCGCTCGTGTCGGTGAAGGCATCGTGTCTGCGATCGGTTCATCCAACTCACACAAGCAGGTGCTTGAGAACCCGGACCGCATTTCCAAGGCCGTGCTCGCCAAGGGCCTGGACGCCGGAACTGCATTCGAGATTCTGTCCATCGATATCGCGGACGTCGACGTCGGCGAGAACATCGGGGCAAAGCTGCAGCGTGATCAGGCGGAAGCAGACAAGCAAACCTTCCAGGCGAAGGCGGAAGCTCGTCGCGCTGAAGCGGTCGCCGCCGAAGCGGAATTCCTCGCGGAAGCCCAGAAAAACCGTGCGATCGTGATCCTCGCGGAAGCCGATGTGCCGAAAGCCATGGCCGACGCATTCCGCAGCGGCAACATGGGCATCATGGACTACTACCGCATGAAGAACGTCGTGGCCGATACGGGGATGCGTGATGCCATCGCCGGCGGTGACGGCACGAGTGACTCCTCTCGCTGACCGGCTGCGAACGCTGTGGGGCGTGACGCATCGTCGGAACGCGTTGCCCTCAGGTCATCGCGGCCACGATCATCGTGCCCACGCTGCATGTCGTCATCCCGGTGTTCAACGAACGGCGCACGCTCGAGCCGTGTCTCGATCGCGTGGTCGACGTCACGCTGCCCGACGACTGGTCGATGCGCTTGTGCATCATTGATGACCATTCTGCCAACGACGCCTTCGAACACGCGCAGGACATCGCGACAAAGCTGGCGGAACGCGGCGTTGACCTCGATCTCCATCGACACACGCAGAACCTCGGCAAAGGCGCTGCGCTGCAAACGGGATTCGATGCCATCATGCAGAGCGGCGGGGGGGATGATGTTATAGTGAAAAAAAAAGAAGGCCCCCACGCAAATTTTTACCAAAACAATACAGCGGCGGTAGCCACCCAC
>JBCCFX010000282.1:0-3490 GCA_039029515.1 Planctomycetota bacterium | reverse complement strand
TATGCCGGCATGCATGGCCCGGCCGGGCCCAGTTGCTGATCTCGTAATGCTCGAAGCCGGCACCGCGCAGACGCTCCATCGTGGCGAGGAACATGTCGGCCTCGATGTCCTCATCGATCGGCTCGAAACGCCCGGCATTCATTCTGGCGGTCATGGCGGTATTCGGTTCATAGGTCAGCGCGTAGCAGCTCAGGTGATCGGGCTTCAGTTCGAGGACTCGATCAAGATCGCGGTGCCAGTCATTAAGGGTCTGTCCGGGGATCCCGAAGATGAGATCGACGTTGATGGAGCCGATGCCGGCATCCCGAAACGCGGTGACCGCCCGACCGACATTGACGGGATCATGCCATCGTTCGAGCGTCTTCAGGTGACGGGGATCGAACGACTGGGCACCGACGCTGATCCGATTGACGCCGCCGGCAACGAGACAGGCGGCCAGTTCATCCGTCATCGTCTCGGGGTTGGCTTCCATGGTCCATTCGCCATCCGGAGCGAGGGGCAGATGCTCACGAATCACCGGGAGCAGTCGAGACCATGAGTCCACCGTCATGAGGGTTGGCGTTCCACCCCCCACGAAGATGCTGGAGAGCCCTCGAAGAATATTCGGCCCGACTACCTCGATCTCGCTCATCATGCGGCGCACAAAGGCTTCTTCCCTGTCTAAATTATCCACAATGCTGTAGAAGTCGCAGTAATGGCACTTGTGGAAGCAGAAAGGGATATGCACGTATCCGGCATTTGCGTACAATGAGCCCGTCGCTCGAAGCGAGGTGAGGAGGCCTTCGAGCGTGGTGTTTTCGGACGTTCCACCGAGATCACCGCGAATCTGGGGAAGGGTGAAAGATTGGGCATGGTCGTTGATCATGCGTACCAGTGCTTGCCCGAACCGGTATCAGATCTGTTGATCGGCTGATACCAATCCGGTTGAGGTGCGGATGGGTGTGACCCCACCACCGTGTGTGGCGCGTCACAGGATCATAGCGGTGTCGTCGCGCAGGCAGGGAAGCCGGCGTTGTGGCTGAACCCAGGGAGGATCGAGCACATGGCATTCTGGCTGGCACTCCGAACCGTCTCGGGCGGTATCCGTCAGTTTCCCATTGCGGATGGCGAGATGGTGCTCGGGCGCGACCCGAAGTGTGATCTCCGCCTGGCCTTGCCATCGATCGCCCGCGAACACTGCTCCCTCACGCTCCATGATGGCCGCCTGACCGTTCGGAGCCTGTCCACCGACTTTCCGACCCACGTCAACGGCACATCCATCGACCAGAAAACGCTTGGGAACGGTGATGAACTCGCGATCGGCTCCGTCACGATGCGCGTCTTCGCATCCGCAGCCCAGACGTTGACCACGCTGCCCGCCGAGACGCCAATGACACCGATGCCGACCGAGTCAGCCGCGCCATCGACGTCGCATGCCGCTCGTCATGAACCGCCGATCGTCGAGACGGAACCACTGGACACGCCGCTGCGAGCGCGGAGTGACAGCACGATTCCGCAGACGAAATCCAATCACTGAATAGCGTGCATGACCTGTACTGAGGCGGCGCTATGCTGCCTTGTCGGACGCGTCGCCATCCGGCTCTTCGGTGGCAGGCTGAACCTGGGCGGGGATCCGGACAACCGTGGCGCAATTGCGACATCGCACAAGCTTTCCCCGAGCGGTCGACGGAATCGCGAGGATCCGGCAACAACTGAGGTTCGGGCACTTGATTCGGATCAGCTTACTGAGCGTCACCAGCGATTCTCCACGTCAACAGGGCTCGTTTCGTCGTATCGGTCCTTCGGACGTCCGTCTTGATCGATTCCCGCGCCGGAAGCGGATACCATCCGTCTTTCGCGCACGTCACCGCTGAAGCACGGTGACGAGAACCCGAGATCCGAGACAATCGCATGCGTCCGAATAACACGTCCGGCTCCGAGGTCATTCATTCTGCCGTCGTCGGCCTTCAATGGGGTGACGAAGGCAAGGGCAAGATCGTCGATCTGCTCGCCCGAGAACATGATCTGATCGTTCGGTACAACGGCGGTGCAAACGCCGGCCACACGGTCGTCGTCGGCGATGAGCGGTATGCGGTGCATCTGATCCCCGCCGGCATCCTGTCGTCGGATAAGACGTGCGTCATCGGCAACGGCGTCGTGGTTGATCCCGCGAAGCTGCTCGAGGAAATCAGCACCCTGCGCGACCGCGGCATACATGTCCATGACAACCTCGTGATCTCTGACCGCGCGCATGTGGTCATGCCGTATCACAAAGAGCACGATGCGGCACTTGAAGCGATGCTTGCCGCCACCGTGTCATCGTCCGGCGTCGATCTTTCGATCGGCACCACGAAGCGCGGCATTGGCCCGACATACGCGGACAAAGTGCATCGCTCAACTGCGATCCGCATGGGTGATCTGCTCAATCCCGTACGGCTGCGATCCAAGCTTGACGTGACATGCGCCATTCGACAACGAGAACTTGCCGCGCTTGGCGTCGATGCGACACCGCTCAACGCGGCTGAACTGACGGAAACGTACAGTCAGCTTGGCGAGGCGCTGCGACCGCACATCCGCGACACGGTGTATCTGCTGCACGACGCGATTCGTGACGGTCGATCCATCCTGTTCGAAGGCGCGAATGCGTGCCTCCTTGATATCGATCACGGCACGTTCCCGTACGTCACAAGCTCGAACTGCTCGACGCTGGGCATTCCCGCTGGCACGGGTGTGCCGGGTTCACACATTCATCGTGTCCTGGGCATCATGAAGGCGTACACCACACGTGTTGGTGCCGGGCCGTTCCCGACTGAACTGACCGATGAACTCGGTGACCAGATTCGCGAAGCCGGCAACGAGTACGGCACGACGACCGGACGCCCGCGACGCTGCGGCTGGCTTGATCTCGTTGCGGTGAAGTATTCCTCGATGGTCTGCGGCGTCACGGCGCTCAGCGTCATGCTACTCGACGTCCTGACGGGGCTGGATGAACTCAAACTGTGCGTCGGGTATGTCCTTCCGGACGGCACGACGTCGGATCGGTTCATTCCCGAAGCGGATGCGCTCGACGCGGTCACACCGGTGTACACCACGCTCCCTGGCTGGCATGAACCCATTGACGGTTCGACCGCACGCGATGCCCTGCCGGCGAACGCGCAACGGTATCTCGAGACAATCGAGGCCTTCGTGAATGTCCCGGTGGAGATCGTCAGCGTCGGCCCGGAGCGCTCGCAGACGCTGATGCCAGCTGGCGCGATCTGACCGAACTGCACATTCGTTTCACGGTTCCGCGAACCGAGTGTGGATCACGCGAGTACGATATGGACTGCCATGTCCACATCCCCCACTGATCCTCTTGCCTGCGATTCGCCACTGGATGTGGCGCCCGAGCAACGTCCGCGGCATATTGCCATGATCATGGACGGCAACGGTCGCTGGGTCGAAATATCCGGTTTTCCTCAAAATTTCATACCCCGGTTTGTGGATGGCTTGAAACATCGCGGGGCGGCCC
>JBCCFX010000281.1:0-3545 GCA_039029515.1 Planctomycetota bacterium | reverse complement strand
ATCCGATTTTGAGCCGCCGGTAGTAAAACTAACCGAGGTTGTCGTTTATCTTTTACTATCGCTTGCTCCAACCGACACTCCCCAGAAAGAACTTCCACTGCCGTATAAACAATTCTATTTTCTAAACGGCTGCCTGCCAATCCGCCTGATCATCATCAAACGCGTAGATGACCGACCGACTCGCAGTGATCAACGCGCCTTGTCCATCCTCATCAAAGATGCCGCGCAGTGCTTCGACATCACCACCCTGTGCGCCAACGCCGGGCACGAGGAAGATCTGACGCGGCATGATGCGCCGAAGCGTCATCGCCTCGTCTGCCTTGGTCGCGCCAACGACTGCGCCGAGCGCACTGTAGCCCGATTGACCAATGGTGGAATCACCGAGTTCCGCCATCAGGTAGGCGACGTACTCCGCAACGGTCCGACCATTCTCGAGTTTCATCTGCTGGAGCGCATCGCCACCCGGATTCGACGTGCGGACGAGCGCGAATGCACCGCCGCGCGCCAGAAACGGCTCCAGACCATCGGCACCGAGGTACGCGTTCACCGTGATCCAGTCCGCGGCGTGCTCGTGCCCGAACGCGCCCACGGCGTAATGTTCCGCGGAGATGCCGATGTCCCCACGCTTCGCGTCGAGAATCGTCACCAGACCGTGACGCCGTGCCGCGGTGACCACGCCGTCGCGGACCGCCGCCCCAGCTGCGCCGTATCGTTCGAAGCAAGCCGACTGAATCTTGACCGCCGGCACATGGTCCTTCACCGCGTCCAGGACGAGCAGGCAGTATTGAGCGATCGCTGCCGCCTGATCGTCATGCTCACGCAACGACGCGGGAAGTCGTTCCCAGACCGGATCGAGGCCGACGCAGGCCGGAGACCGTGATGAGGCGATCGCATCGACGAGTTGGTCGGCGGGATGAGACTTTGTCGCTCCGTCGTGGTCTGCCATGGCGTGACTACTGTACCGCCCATGCGGACTACAATGCAGCCGTGGCACTGAAGCCGGTCCATCTTGATCTCAAACGTGACGATGCCCTGAGCATCGAATGGGATGATGGCCGGACGAGTCGCTATCCCATTCCCTACCTCCGCCGGATGTCACCATCCGCTGATGCCAAGGCGCTGCGCGATGAAATGGCGACAAATCCGCTCACGGTCCTTCCCGCATCCAGCGGCGGCGATGGTCCGCTCGTGGCGATCGGCGCGGAGCTGATCGGAAACTACGCCATCCGAATCACATTCTCCGATGGCCATGCGACCGGCATCTACTCGTGGTCGTATCTCCGCGAGATCGATCCCGAAATTCCCGCGGATGATGCATCGTGACATTGCGACCGGTCACCCTCCGTCCATCCACCCGGGCCGTGGATCACGCGGTGTTCGGCGTGGACCATCCTCGACCTGCGGTCTTTGAGATCGACATCGATCAGTCGTCGATCAGCGAAGAAGTCCCGCACGTCAACAACATCGAGTACCTGCGCTGGTTTGACCGCGCGGCCGAACTCCACGGCGACGCGGTCGGCTATCCGCGCGAGGCGCTCCTCGAACACGACTGCATGTGGTTCGTCGCGCGCCATGAAGTCGACTATCAGGCGGAAGCGTGGCCCGATGACGATCTTCGACTGATCACCTGGGTCCGGGACATGCGACGGGTCAAATCCTGGCGCGATGCGGTCGTCGTCCGGGAATCCGATGCCACGATCATCGCAAGAGCATCAACCTTGTGGGTTCTCGTCAATCTCACCTCGCGCCGACCCATGCGCGTGCCGATGACCATGGCTGCAGCATTCGAACCGCTTGACCGGCTAGCCGAACAATCCGTGGAACCACCCGCATGCACCTGACGATCTTTCTGGATCAGGAACGACTCGACGCGGAACCACACCGGTTCAACGCGATCCTTGAACGACTGTGCGACGCGGACCACACGATCAACTGCATTGTGCCGGCTGACCACGGCAGTCGGATGATCGAACTTGACGAGTCACCGGACGAGGACACACATCCGAACGTCACGCGATATCGCATTCCGATGAACGTCCTGCCGTGGACACGCCGCCTCGTGGCACGTCGCATCGCCGAAACGCTTGAACCGAACGGCACGGAAGTGATCTGGGCACTTGGTACGGATTCGTGGCAAGTCGCAAGTGATGTCGCACGCCGGATGGAGTGCCCGGTCGCGCTTGACGTCTGGTGTCCTGCGGTCGCGCGCCGCGCGGTCCGACTGCGTGGAGCGCCGATCGCATCCTACATGGTGCCGACACGCGCGCTTGCGGACTGGATGCGCGAACGCGTTGATCCCGATATCGTCAGCCTTGTCCCGCCCGGTGTCAGCGACGGGCAGACCACCGAATTCGGATTGAGTGCCATGAACGATGGTCCGATCTGTCTCGGCATCATCGGACGCGGCCGAGACGCATCTGCGTATGCCGCATTGCTTGGCGGCGTCCGTCAGGTCGTCAGTGAATACAGCGCCGTGCAACTGTTCATGGAACTCGCCGGTCGCGCAGAACATGAAATCTGGCGTCAGGTGCAGCATCTCGATCTGCTCGACCGGACATCGACATTCACCTCAGCGGTTGGCGTGCGCACGCTCGTGGCGCGCTGTCATGCGCTGTTGCTGCCGGAGCGGTACGGCGAGATCAACACGATCATGCTGGAGGCGATGCGGGACGGCGTTCCGATCATCGCAAGTGCTGATCCGGCACTCGCGGGCATTGTCGATCAGGAGACCGCCCTGCTCGTCGAGGACCAGTCGGCCACGGCCTGGGCCCATCAGCTCCGCCATCTCCTCGGCCATCTCGATGAGGTTGAGTTGCTCGCTCGCGAAGCCGCCAACCGTGTCAGGACCGCCTATCGACTCGATCGTCAGGTTGAGATTCTGACCGGGACTTTTGAAAGGATGGTGCGTGGCGACGCTTTTGAATTTGGACGAGCGCCAGCCGCAGGCTTATCGGACGAAGGCTGAAAACTGCGTGGACTTCCGAGAAAGTCGCCCGAATTTCTTGTGCAAGCCCGCCCCTGCGACCGATTCTCACACAACTGAAATGACATCTTTCTCCCCTCCGCCCCGTTGGAGCTTTATGCGACAACGGGGTTTTTTCATGGCCAGACCCGTTCTCCGGCCGAGGATCGGTGAATCGTGTGAACGATCCGGAACCCGCTTCCGTACAAACAGCAGCCGCACCGCGCTTGCAGGACACTTCCCGGCGGTGCTACAGTTTTGATGTGCGTGGACTCGCGGGCTGGATGTCCCCGGGGTGCCCGCCCCCAAGCTCAGCAAAGAAGGAACATCATCATGATTCGATCAATCCTCACGCTTGTTGCTCTTGCCGGTTTCTGCCTGGTCATGACCGGATGCGGTGGTGGTTCATCCACCGACGCCGACGGTACGACCGCCGAGGATCGTGCTGCCGATCGCGGCGAACTTCGCGGTCTTTATGCTGTTGTTCATGTATCTGGCAGGCACGACGCGCCCCGCTTTCTTCAAGTTTTTGGTAACGGCCGTTCCCTTTTTTGCCCTGTGGCTGGCTGCTGGCAGCGCGTCT
>JBCCFX010000280.1:0-3572 GCA_039029515.1 Planctomycetota bacterium | reverse complement strand
GCGTCTGCCAATTCCGCCACAGCCGCGGTGATTGGGAACGAGGCATGGTACCGGCAGAAGGCAGAAGGGAAAAGGGATGAGGGGAGAGGGAAGAGCGAAAAGGGATTGGGCTATGGGCTTTGGGTGATGGGCTGTGTGCTTTGGGCTTTGCGCTGTGGGCTTTGGGCGATGGGCGATGGGCGATCGGCGATCGGCGATAGGCGATGGGCGATGGGCGATGGCTGTGAGCCATTGGCTTTTGGCAATTGGCTGTTGGCTGTTGGCTGTTGGCTGTTGGCCAGAATCCCGAATCCCGAATCCCTCATGCCTGTCGGCTATGAGCTATGAGCCGAGGAATCGTACACCCTGCGGATGACCGGTCGCGTTCGGCCAGTAGCCACGAAATTCAGACCGGAAGAAGCGAGCCGCGACGCCCGGGCTTTGCAGCAATCGCCCGGACCGTCGCCGGCCGCCCTCCTCCTGATCATTCGTGTTGCCAGTCGACCCGCCAGTTGACCTGCTCGTCGACCGGTTGCCTGGCGTTACTTCCGACGAGCCCCGGACTTCGCGGGCGTCTTCGCAGGAGCCTTGGCTTCGACTTCAACTGAGGCTGCTGCCGGGCCGCCATCGTCCGACCCGTCATCCTCCCCCGCTGCCGTGGCGTCACCCTCGGTCTGGATCAGACCCCGCTTGACCATCACCTTGTGACGGATCTCGTCGAACAACTCACGGTTCTCGCCGATGAACGCCTTGGCGTTCTCGCGACCCTGGCCGAGACGAATCTCGCCGTAACTGAACCATGCACCAGACTTCTTGATGACGTCGTCCACAACTGCGAGATCCACAAGGTCGCCGGTGGTACTGATCCCTTCGGCGAACATGATGTCGAACTCCGCATCGCGGAACGGCGGCGCCAACTTGTTCTTGACCACACGTGCACGCACGCGGTTGCCGACGTTCTGATCGCTGTCCTTGATCGCACCGATCCGGCGAATATCAATGCGGACCGACGAATAGAACTTCAATGCACGTCCGCCCGGCGTTGTTTCCGGCGAGCCGAACATCACGCCGATCTTCTCACGCAACTGGTTGATGAAGATCACGACAGTGTCAGACTTGGAGATCGCACCGGTCAGCTTGCGCATCGCCTGACTCATCAGACGAGCCTGCAGACCGACGTGGGAATCACCCATCTCGCCTTCGATTTCCGCCCGTGGAATCAACGCTGCCACCGAGTCCACCACGACGACATCCACCGCGTTGGAACGGACAAGGAGTTCACAGATCTCCAATGCCTGTTCGCCGGTATCCGGCTGGGACACGAGCATCTCGTCGATCTTCACCCCGAGTTTCTTCGCCCATGACGGATCAAGCGCGTGTTCCGCGTCGATGAACGCCGCTACGCCACCAGCCTTCTGCGCCTGAGCCGCGATGGTGAGCGCCAACGTCGTCTTGCCGGAAGACTCCGGTCCGTAGATCTCAATGATGCGCCCACGCGGCACGCCTCGACCACCAAGGGCAAGATCCAGACTCAGCGTCCCGGTGGAGATCGCGGGAATCACGCGGTTGGCTTCGCCGTCCAGACGCATGATCGAACCCGATCCGTACGTCTTCTCGATCTGGCTCAGCGCTCGGTCGAGTGCCTGGCCTTTGGCGTTGTCCTGCTTTGATTCCTTCGCCATCGATGCTCCTTTCGCGGGCGTCGTGCCCCGCGATCCGCTGGGTGACCCGGCACGCGGTCCTCGAGAGCGACCGTTTGCTGCCGATTTCGCCGTTCCTGACGCTGTTTTCACCATATCGAACCCCTTGGTCATGGTCAATGTTTGGTGTTCGATAGGATGCGTATTGTGGACGAGCTGTCAAGGCTGTTCGGGATGAATTCGGTATTCTTTTTCGGGTGCTGTTCAGGTTACGGAACCGTCACGATCTCCAGATCCAGAAGTTCGTCAAACAGCGCATCATGCAGGCCAGCATTGCCGCCTCGGATCACGAAGACGTTCTTCCCATTGATCCCGAACGCTTCGCGAGACTTCTTTACCCCTGCGGGGCCTTCGATCGTCATGTTGGCCTGATGGACAAATCCGCCCGATGCCATGTCGATCGCCTTGTTCAGCAGCTTGCGGTCATCCGTGCCGAACAATCCCTCGCACGCTGCCTTCGCGAACTCCTTCGCCTGCTTTTCGGAATCCCACGTCGTCGCCAGAACCGCAATGACATCACCATCCGGCGATCGGAACGCCGCATACGTATCGCCATCCCAGCCCGCCGCCGCCTTCTTTGCGACCGAGCGTCGGACGCCAAGGTTCTCCAACCAGGTCATCATGAAGAACTCGCCATGCACCGCGGCATCGATCTTCTGCCACCCATCCAGTGCTTGCAGATCTGGAAGCACAACAGGAGTCGGCAGGTCAGTGCCGTACTTCTGCGGATGCAGGACCTGCTCCATCGACGCCGGCCGCGCTTCATAGATGGAATTCACGCCGCCCCACCCCTTGGCGTCATGCACTTCCATGACGAAGTTCGCCCCGATCATGTACGCCCCGATGAGCGGCTTGATGATGTAATCCGGAATCTCATCCATCGCCTCAATGGACTTCGCGAGGTCGTTGTCATCATCGAGCTTGCCGAACTGCTGCTCCATCATCTGCTGCGACATTTTGACAAGCTCATCGAGGTCCATTTCCGCCTGCATCTTCATGGCGGTGCGAACCATCGGCATGCCTTGCTCGATGTCCATACCCATCTGCTTGAACTGGAAGAGCGTATGGATGTACGTCGCTTCGCCTTCGACGAGCGAGCGTGCCGCCAGAATCGCATCGTCCTGACGAATGTCATCCATGGTCATCGCCATGACGTCTTCAAGATACTTGTTCAGATCAAAATGCTGATCCTGCAGCGCATGCGTCAGCTCATGGGCCGCGATCGTCTGCAATGCCATCATCGGCATGTCGACCATGAGGTAGAAGAACGTGCCCTGCGCAGGGTCGTAATACGCACCCGCCTGCGTTAGCAGTGCCTGACGGAACGCCTCGCCGAGGTCCAGTGGCTCGGTGATCATGCCGAGCGTCAACAGGCCATCGGAGAGGTTCGTCCGGACGTCCTCCGGGAACATCTCATCGATCGACTTCACGATGTATGCATCGAAGTCGTCGAGTGATTGCTGCTCAGCCGGCACTTCCTTCACGAAATTCAGACCGCGAAGCTCTTCGAGCGTCGTGATGATCTCCGTGAGGTCCGGCAGTTCGACCTTCGTCTCGGATTCCGCCTCCGGCGCCGTTGTCGGCGCGGTCGTCGTCTGGGCATGGGCCATGCCGGTCACGAGCGCGGCGGCAACCGCCGGCAGCATCAGGTGTCGGTTGATCATCTTCATCATGGTCTCCTGGAATCGCTAGTAATTCGGCGTCGGCGGTCGGTAGGCATCCAGATCGATGCTCTTGAACCAATCGATGGTGCGCGTGAGCCCCTCACGAAGTTCAATGCGTGGCTCCCAATCGAGTTCCCGTTTCGCGAGGGAAATGTCAGGACGACGCTGAATCGGATCATCTTCGGGCAAGGGCCGGGCATTGATGATGGTGGAATCTGATCCCGTGATC
>JBCCFX010000279.1:0-3616 GCA_039029515.1 Planctomycetota bacterium | reverse complement strand
TGCACGCCCCCATCCTGCCCTGGCACTTCCCCTCACAACCTGCCGGGCCCCTGCATGTGCCCACCCAGCTCTGCACTGGAGTGCCTGTGCACTCTGGCGCATGGACACGTGTACCGTTGCGTGCGATGGGACGTTTGGCAATGGGTTGGTGAACATCGATGACCTGCTCGGCGTCATCAATGCCTTCGGTGCCTGCCCATGACGGATATCCTGTCGCGACGTCCGCACATGAACGCTCGTTTGCGGTGGCGGCATAGAATGGGCCTATGAGCGTGTCATCACCAGCGAAAGTCATCGACGGCAAGGCCATGGCGGCCGATGTCAAAGCCACGATCACGAAACGCGTGGCAGATCTTCGAACGATCGGACGCAGCGTTCGACTCGATGCCGTGCTGGCCGGCGGTGACAGTGCGGCAGCGCTGTACGCAAACAAACAGGCAAGCAACTGCAATGCGCTTGGCATTGATTACGTGCTGCATCGGTTGCCGGATAACGTCGTGTACGATGACGTCGCGGGCCGCGTGCTGCTGTTGAATGCCGATCCGAATGTATCGGCGATCATGGTGCATCTTCCGTTGCCGAACGAGGTCGATACCGAGCGCATTCAATCGTTGATCGCGCCGGAGAAAGACGTCGAAGGCGTCAATCCTGCGAACATCGGGAACGTCGTGTACGGTCGGCGAAGCCTCCTGCCATGTACGGCGCTCGCGGCGATGGAGATGATTGAATCGACCGGAATCACGCTGCCCGGCAAGGTGTGTGTCTGTGTCGGTGCCAGCACGATCGTCGGGAAGCCGCTCGCGGTGCTGCTCATGCAGGCGGAAGCCACGGTGATATCCGCAAACAAATACACGGATGATCTTGCCGCGTTGACGCGTTCAGCGGATGTGGTGGTCGCAGCGGCCGGCGTCCCAAACCTCGTGACTGCAGACATGGTGAAGCCGGGCGCGGTCGTGGTCGATGTCGGCATCAATCGTGTTCGGGATGATGCAGGTCAGATGCAGACCGTTGGTGATGTGGCGGCAAACGTCGCGGATGTCGCTGGCTGGCTCAGCCCGGTGCCGGGTGGCGTCGGCCCAATGACGGTCGCGATGCTCATGCGAAACACCGTCGACGCAGCAGAACGTCGCGGGCTCTGAATTCAGGTCTCACATCGTGCGGATTCAGTCAAACAAGCGATCGCGCGCTTCCCGATATCGCGCGAGCGTATTGCGCACGATCTCCTCCGGAAGCGGCGGGCCCGGAGGTTCCTTGTCCCAGGTACCAGCACGGACAAGTTCGAGCAGGTAGTTCCGCACATACTGTTTGTCGAAACTGTTCTGATCGCGGCCCGGTTCGTATTCATCAGCGGGCCAGAACCGCGAGCTATCCGGCGTGAAGATCTCGTCGATCAACAACAACTCATCCGTCGGATGACCATGCTCGTCCAGGGCAAATCCAAATTCGAATTTGGTGTCTGCGAGCAGAATGCCGCGCGCTTCCGCGTGCGCCGCAGCGGCGGTGTACAGCGCCAGCGAGATGTCACGCAGACGTTCCATGACCTCGCGACCTGCAACACCACATGCATACTCGAAGTCGACATTTTCATCATGTCCGACGTCCGCTTTGGTCGCGGGCGTAAAGATCGGTTCGGGTAGTCGATCGCATTGACGGAGATTCGCGGGCAGCTTGATGCCACAGATGGACTGTGTCGCCTCATAGTCGAGCCAGCCGGACCCGGTGATGTAACCGCGGACAACGCACTCGATCGGAATGACGGCACACGCGCGGCCGAGGGTCATGCGACCTTCGATGAGCGAGCGCTGATCGGCGTTGAGGCCCGGGACGTCGGCAGGGTCGGTTGAGAGCAGGTGGTCGCTGACGATGCCGCGTTCGCGAACGAACGAGAACCAACGCGTCGAAATGTCGGTGAGCAGCCGGCCTTTGCCCGGTATCGGCGTGGGCAGAACCACGTCGAACGCACTCACGCGGTCACTTGCGACGATAAGCAGGCCAGCAGGCATGTCAGTGGAGGCGGGCACGCGATAGACATCGCGGACTTTGCCTTCGCGACGATCTGGCAGTGGGAGATCGGTGCGGGAGACGGCGGGCGTCGTTTCGGTGTCGGAATTGGTCGCCATGACGGAACTGTAGCACACGATTCCGAGGCGGCACGATGTCAACAGACGACGCTTGCCAAGGGCGTCAAAGTGGTGACAATGCACCAGTTCCACATGTCCCACGCCCTTCGTAGCCACGCAGGTTTTGATCCCTATCCATGCTTCGCTTCGCGGTTTATGACGATCGCGGCCTTGCAGACCGCTGGCCGCTACACCACGCCTACCTGGTCGGCACCGATGATCTGCCGATTCGGGGCGATGTCCAATTCACGGGCGGTGTGATCGAGGGTCGCAAGCGGGGGAGTGATGCCGCGGGTCTGGCCTTGCTTTATGACGCAGGACGAATGGGGACGATGGTGCTCCAGACCTGCCTGCTGCCCGATCGCACGGAGCCGTATCTGCTCTCACTTGAATTGGCGCGTCATCGGATCAAGTGGTTCATCGCGAAGAGTGAAGAATGGCAGATGTTCGACCTCAGCCTCAACCATCCTGCGATGCAGCAATGGGAGGAAGCGCGTCGACTGTTCACGAAGGCGTGGACGGCGCTGGATCCGATCAAAGCGGATGAGATGGCGCGGCAGTCGCTCGTGCACGCGATCGATGCCACCGAGCGTCTCGCGATGGCGCACGCTGATATCCTGCTGCATCGTCGCTTCGCCAATCGCGCGGCGTCGTCATCGACGCTCGGCGTGCGGATCTGGCCGGAACGTGATGCACAGCCATTGCGTGATCTTGTCGAGCGCGAATTTGATGTCGTCGGCATTCCGCTGACGTGGCGCCGGCTCGAACAGGAAGAAGGCAACTACCGCTGGGACAATACGGACCGGTGGATGACCTGGGCGAAGGCGAACAAAAAGCCCATCGTCGCGGGTCCGCTTGTCGACTTCTCACGCAGCGCGGTCCCGGACTGGGCGTATGTCTGGCAACATGATTACGACACTTGTCGCGATCTCACGTACGACCATGTCGAACGCATCGTGCAGCGCTATGCACCATCTGTCGGGATGTGGAATCTCGCATCGGGACTGAATACCAACGAGAACTTTGAGTTCACGACTGAGCAGGCACTCGACCTCGTGCGCATGTCGAGCCTCATCGTGAAACAGACGCGTCGTGGTGCGCGAACGATGATCGATATCACCCAACCCTTCGGTGAACACGGCGGCCACCGCAAGGGATCGATGAATCCGCTGACGTTTCTGGATCGTCTGATTCAGGAAGGCATTCATGTAGATGCGATCGGCGTGCGATTGCTCTTCGGAGGCAGTCGACCGGGGCAAGCGACGCGCGACCTGATGCAGGTCAGCAGCCTGCTCGATCGTTTCTTCCCGTACGAGAAACCGATCATCGTCTCAGCTCTCGGTGCGCCGAGTGTGACGGTCAGCGAAGAAGGGTGATATGAGCATTGATGCAATAACCGTGGTTGCAGAGTCAACCGCAAGCCCTACTGCTGCCACCATTGATGCACAGATAACAAAGGCCATATAGTCACTCGTTGGAATGGCATATGGAACAAC
>JBCCFX010000278.1:0-3671 GCA_039029515.1 Planctomycetota bacterium | reverse complement strand
GGTCGCCCATGCTGCATCGGATAACGATATGACTGCAATTGACGGAGCCGAGCGCACTTCGAACCGGCTTGCGAACGAGACAAGCCCGTACTTGCTTCAACACCAGTACAACCCGGTGGATTGGTATCCGTGGGGCGACGAGGCCTTTGAAGCCGCACGTGCGCAGGACAAACCGATCTTCCTGAGCGTCGGGTATTCGACGTGCTACTGGTGCCACGTGATGGAGCGCGAGTGCTTCGAGAATGCGGACATCGCCGCATTGATGAACGATGCATTCATATGCATCAAAGTGGATCGGGAAGAACGCCCGGACGTTGATGACATCTACATGATGGCGACGCAACTGCTGAACAACGGACATGGCGGCTGGCCGATGTCCGTCGTGCTCGAGCCAACATCGCTGCGTCCATTCTTCGCGGGCACGTATTTTCCGCCTGAAGATCGTGGCGGTCGGCTCGGCTTCCCGACGTTGATTCAACGCATCAGTACGGCGTGGACGACGCAACGGCCGGCGATCGATCAGCAAGCCGAACAGATCGCCGCGCGGGTGGCAGACATTCTCAGCGAAACACCGCCGGTGCGCCCGGTCACGCCGGCGCATGTGCAACAGCTGGCGAGCCAGATGAAGGGCACGTTTGATCCGCAGCATGCGGGCTTTGGCAACGCGCCGCAGTATGCGCCGAAGTTCCCCACGCCGGTCAATGTTGATGTGCTGATGGAGATCGCGTGGGACGATGCGGACATCCGTCCGATCGTGACGCGAACGCTTGATCGCATGGCGATCGGAGGCATGTACGATCAGATCGGCGGCGGATTTCATCGGTATAGCACCGATCGCGAATGGCTCGTGCCGCACTTCGAGAAGATGCTGTACGACAATGCGCAGCTCGCGAGTACCTACAGTCGTGCGTATGAGCTCACCGGCGACGCATTCTACGCCGAGATCGTGCGAGAGACACTCGACTACGTTCTTCGTGAAATGACCGATGATGCTGGCGGTTTCTATAGCGCGCAAGATGCTGAAGTCGATGCACGCGAGGGTAAGAACTACCTGTGGCGCATCGACGAAGCGCGAGCCGTCCTCGATGCGGGCGGTATGGCAAACGACGCGATCGAACGTGTGCTCAACGTCTACGGCTTGAGTGACGGCACGAACTTTCGAGATCCGCATTATCCGCAGGATGGTTGGTTCAACGTGATCCGTCTCAGCGATCGTCCTGACGTGCTCTCGACGCAGCTCGATGTGCCGTTGACGCAGTTGCAGGACGACATCATCACGGCCAACCAACTCTTGCTCGACGTGCGTGATCGGCGCAAGCAACCCGGGTTGGATGACAAGATCATTACAAGTTGGAATGGTCTCATGATCGCCGGCTTTGCGGATGGTGGTCGCGTGCTCAACGAGCCGAAATACATCGAAGCGGCGACACGAGCGGCGGAATTCATCGAGTCATCGATGAGGACCGAGGACGGTTCGCTTTTGCGGACGTATCGGGATGGCGAAGCGAAAGTCGATGCATTTCTCGAGGATTATGCCGCGTTTGCGATCGGGCTGATTGCGCTGCATCGAGCGGGTGAGCCGCAGTGGGGCACGAGCGCATCAGCTGTGCTGGCGATGGCGCACGATCGGTTCTATGACGACGTCGATGGCGGCTATTTCGATACGCTCGCGGATCAGGCGGACCTCTTCGTGCGCGCGAAAGGCACGTATGACGGCGCAATCCCGAGTGGGAACTCACTGATGTTTCATGCGATCGTCATGCATCCCGACGATGCGGCATCGAAAAATCGCGCGATGGCGATGCGCAACTTCTTCAGCGCATCCATCGCGACGCAACCGACTCGAAGTCCGCTGGCAGTCCGAGCGCTTCATCATCACTTTGGCGAGGAGCCGACCGCGGCGACTCGCGGCGATGCTGCGGATGTGCTCCAGCCGGTACCCGATGCCATGCCCAGGCGATCACGTGTCGTCAAGGTTACTGCGACGCCGGACCGCATTCGGGCGACTGCGGGCGCACCGGCCACGATGACGTTGATTCTGACGATTGCGCGCGGCTATCACATCAATGCCCGCGAGCCGGGGCAGGATTTCCTGATTCCATTGGACGTCGACCTTGTCGATGATGATGGACTGACGCTGGATGTGGCCTATCCGGACGGTGATCAGTACGAGGGCTCGATCGCAGACGGTCCGATGCAAGTGCATGGCGGTCGTGTCGCGATTCCGCTCACACTCACTGCGATGGAGCCACGCGAAGGCCATGTGACGTTCGCGATTCGCGTCCAGGCGTGCAATGACCAGATGTGTCTCGCCCCGGAAACGATCGACGTGACGCTTCCGCTCGTGGTAAAGGAATAGACTCAGGCATGCGAACAGATAAGCGAATTGCCCTCATCTCCACCGGCGGGACGATCGAGAAGACGTACGACGAGCTCGCGCAAGTGCTGTCCAATCGAGTCAGCAACCTCGATGTCATGCTTGATTCGCTGGAACTCGGTGACCTTGAGATCATCCGTGTGCCACTGATGAACAAGGACAGCAGCGAGATGACCGATGGCGATCATACGCTCATCGCCCAGACCGCCGGCAATATGGCCGCGGCGCACGACGGCGTCATCATCGTACATGGAACGGATCGACTGTCGGAGACCGGCGAACGCATCGTCCAGTTGTCCGACACGCCCAGAGTTCCGATTGTGCTGACCGGTGCAATGCGCCCGTTCGAATTGCGCACGACCGATGCGTTGCAGAATCTCACCGAGTCACTGCTCGCCGTCCAGACGATGCCGCCCGGTGTCTACGCCGTGATGCACAACAAGGTGCTGCCGTTCCCAGGTGTGATCAAGGATCACAGCCGGGGAACGTTCACGCACGTCAACCTTGAGAACGTCTGATTCAGGTATTGCCAATCGCTTCGGCTTCCGCTTCAGCTTCCAGTTCACCGTCATCACCCTGGATGAACGTCCTGCCGCGATAAAAGATCGCGAAGAAGATATAGATCACCGACGTGACCAGCATGACGAGCGTGAAGAACCAGTAGTAATCTGCACCGGCAAGCTTGACGCTGCCGTCGTCGTTCTGGATGAAGAAGTTCACGCCTGACGTGAAGAGGTTGCCGAGCGACACGCCAAGGAAGTAGATGCCCATGATGAACGACTTCATCTTCTTGGGCGCCTGTGTGTAGGCGAATTCGAGCGACGTGATGGACACCATCACTTCTGCGGCGGTCAGCACCAGGTACGCGAGGAATTGCCAGCCGATTGATGGCATCCCGACGTTGGCCATGGCCGTCGAAACCTGTTCATCGGTCCACCCAACGCCAAGGTCGGGATCCGTGATGGCGCGAATTGCTTCGGCCAGTGACATGTCGGACGTAATGATGTCAGGTGCCACTGCGGTCAACGCGGCGAGTGCATCCGGCGTGGCGGCCACGATGCCGGTTTCGATCCAGCCTGACAGCGCAAACGCGCCGGCGGTCATGAACAAGCCGATACCGATCTTCCGTAACGGCGTCATTGCCCAGAACTTGCCGATCAGCGGATAGAGGACGTATGCAAATGTCGGAATCAACACGAGGATCAGGAATGGATTCACCGCCTGCACCTGCGATTTCAGCCATGTCATTCCGAGGAAGTCTCGATCCATGGCATCGGCCTGGATGACCCATGCG
>JBCCFX010000277.1:0-3829 GCA_039029515.1 Planctomycetota bacterium | reverse complement strand
TGTCGATTCAAGATCGGCGACCTGACCTCCATGTTCACCGGTCTTATCAAGATCAGCGCGCAGCGCAGCAATGGTGTCATCTCGTGCCGCGATGTCCTTCTCCAGCGCGGCATGGCGATCGCGGATCGTATCCAATTCGTTCTGAAGCTGAGTCGACATTGATTCGGCGTCCTCCATGCGCTGCCGAAGTACATCATGGTCCTTGTCGCGGGCGTCCATGTCCGCAACGCGCTCATCGAGATCTTCTCGCGTAGAATCAAGTTGGTTGCGAACATCATCGATCGCGCGACGCGCTTCGTCGATCACGCGGCGCTCCGCAGCGAGCGCATCCTGTTCGCTCGCAACCGCGACTCGTTCCGCATCGACAGCCTGGCGTGCGGCATCGATCGAGATGCGTTCCGCCTGCAACGCCTGACGTTCGGTCAGCAGCGCATCCGTCGCCGGCGGCGCGGCAATGGACATCGAATCGTCAGCATCCTGCCGAGCGAATTCAGGTGCTTCGAAGACCAATTCAAAGGAGCCGACGCCGATGTGATCGCCATCGAAGAGACGGGCACTCGAGACCGACTGACCGTTGATGCGCGTGCCATGCGACGACCCGAGATCTTTCAGGTGCGGTGCGCCATCGATCAAATCGATTGTGCAGTGATGTCGACTGACGGAACTGGATGGCAGGACGACGTCGTTATCGCTCGAGCGACCGATTCGAATCGTATCGTCGGCGAGCGTCACGCTGCCGACCCGACGAAGTTTGCTGACCTGAATTCGGGCCACGCGGTCCTGTTGCCTCACGATGGATGGACGATCTGGGGTTCTCGGCGCGATTGCAACAGGTCACCGAGCGATGGTCAAGGCAGAGCCGGGCGATTCCGGATCGGCATGTCTCGCGGTGAGCGAGGTTTCCATGATCATGGGTCGCACGCTGGATGCCGTCATTCCATCGGTCTGTCTCGGTTTCGTCTTGACAGTTTCGGGCGCACATGGTCGCATATGCGGGTTCGTGGGAGGGACGACGATCGGGCCTCCGCGATCGCGCTGGCGTGTGTGGCGAGCGATTGGCTGCCGTAAGGCACCACAGGGGAGTTCAGATGTCCATTTCCATTCGGTCCATGGTGTTGAGCGCCGTGTGCGCGATGACGTGTGCGGGTTTCGTGTCGACTTCAGCTCATGCGGGTACGCAGACTGAGGTCATTGAAGTGCCGTGGGCGACCGGCCCGATCGGCGATCCGGTCGAACTGGATGTCCAGGTGGCGCAGTTCGATGATCAAGGCGGCAATCGGAATCTCATCAAGGTCACATTCGAGATCGAAGCATCGGTCGTCGGGCTGGTGACGGCGGAAAATCTCGGCGTCACGCCAGCAGCCGGCCTCGTGGCCACGGCTGAGTCGACTGTCGAAGCGTCATTTGCGACGGCAATGACATCGTGCATGGAAGAGCTTGATCCGCCGCTCATTGCCGATGCGGAAGCATTTGATGGCGTGTTCGGATCTGGCCCCGACTTCGTGGACTTCGGCGCAATCACGCTCGATTGCATGCTGATGGACATGGTCAGCGCTGCGACTGGCGATGTGGCGCCCTTCATCGGTGCGGGCACGCTTCCTGCCACGGTCATGGCGAGTGGGGCGTTCTCGGTGTCGTGTCCTTGTCCGGTGATTGTCAACGCACTTGTGGAAGCAAACGGCGTCGTTCGCGTGACGTATGAATACGAAGTGAAGCTCGGCGCGTGCTGTCTGGCCGACGGTCAATGTGTGCAGGCAACACTCGACGATTGCACGATGAATCAGGGCGGTATCTATCAGGGACCGCAGTCTGACTGCGCGACCGTGGTGTGTATTGAGCCGGGGGCATGTTGTCTGCCTGGAGGCTTCTGTGTGCAGGCGACGCAGGCTGGCGGCGCCGATTGCAAGATGATTGGCGGCATGTATCAAGGTGATGCCACCGCGTGCGCCAATATCGAGTGCCCGAGACCGGGTGCGTGCTGTCTGCCGTCCGGCGGCTGTCTGCTCGCGAGCGAACTTGGCGGTGCCGATTGCTCCAGTGTTGGCGGCGTCTATCAAGGCGATGGAACGGTCTGTGCTGATGTGACGTGCGGCATGATTGGCGCGTGTTGTCTGCCTGACGGCATGTGCGTGCTCGCCGCTGAAGTTGGTGGTGCGGATTGCACCAGTGCCGGTGGTGTCTATCAGGGTGACGGAACCATGTGTGCGCTCGTATCTTGTCCGACGCCGGGTGCATGCTGTCTTCAGTCAGGCCGTTGCGTCATGGCCGTTGAACTGGGCGGCGATGATTGCACACAGGCAGGTGGCGTCTATCAAGGCGATGGAACGACGTGCGCTCAATTGCAGTGTCCGCAACCCGGTGCGTGCTGTTTGCCAACCGGCGATTGTGTGCAGGCAGAGTTGCTTGGAGGTGCGAGTTGTGATGCGCTGGGCGGAACGTACCAGGGCGATGGAACATCGTGTGCGAGTATCGTCTGCCCGACGCCGGGTGCCTGCTGCCTGTCCAACGAGAATTGTCAGGACGGCCAATTCGTCGGCGGTGCCGACTGCGACATGCTTGGCGGCGTCTATCAGGGCGACAATACGACGTGCGACAACGTGATTTGTCCGCAGCCGGGCGCATGTTGTCTGATTGGTGAGACCTGCGTCATTCTGGATGAAGTCGAATGCCTGAACCTGATGGGCGTGTTCAACGGCAGCATGACAACGTGTGCGCAGGTCCTCTGTGAAGACCCGAAGGGTGCATGCTGCTATCCACAGGGTGAATGCGCATTCATCAAGCGATTCCAGTGTATTCAGTCAGGTGGTCGGTATTCCGGCGATGGCGTGTTCTGTACGCCGGTCAATCCGTGTCCGCAGCCGGACGGCGCCTGCTGTGTTCCGAGTGGAAACTGTGTGGCCATCAATGACGTGGACTGCGTCGCGGCCGGCGGTTTGTATCTCGGCGTTGGAACAATCTGCGCCACGCAGCCGTGCCTCGCGTTCACGATTGGCGCATGCTGTCTGCCAGACGGGACCTGCGAAGTGCAGAAGGACACTGACTGCAATGCAGCCGGCGGTATCTTCATTGGAGAAGGCACAATCTGCCAGACGACGGATTGCCCGATCTTCAGTTGTCCCGAAGACTGCTCGCCAACGCATGGTGATGGCACCTACGGCAATGGACTGGTCAACGTGGATGATCTGGTGACGACGATCAATGCGTTCGGGACTGGTGCCGGGCCTTGTGATGTCGCGCCATCGAATCCGGATGGAAGCGTCGGGAACAACATCGTGAACATCGATGACGTTCTCGCGATTATCGGTGCGTTCGGTCCGTGTCCGTAATCGTGGCCGGCCTACACTGACACGTCGTTCGTGTCGTCGGGAACCTTCGTCGGGAGCGGACGTCCAATGATCACGCCCGCATCCTGAGGAGTTGGTGCGCATGCTCGACATCGCATGGTTGGTCCTGATGGCCGCAATCACGGTTGATGCGGAGGTATCGGAAGAGTATTTGACGCCGCCCGCAGATCTCGATCTGCATCACGAAGTCCTCGACGATCCGCCGAAGCCGTATGTCCGTCCGGCAGACCTTCCGTTGGCACCGTTGCTGGGTGGCGGTGAACTGTCACCCGGCGTACAGGTGAACGTTGATGTGAACGGCAACAACATTCCCGGCGATGCCGCAAACGAACCGTCAATCGCCGTTGATCCGATCAACCGGAATCGCATCGTCATCGGCTGGCGGCAATTCGATAACGTCACGTCGAACTTTCGGCAGGCCGGATGGGGGTACAGCGAGAACGGTGGTGAGTCGTTCACGTTTCCTGGTTCGATCAACGCGGGCG
>JBCCFX010000276.1:0-3839 GCA_039029515.1 Planctomycetota bacterium | reverse complement strand
TGTAGAGATCGGATCATGCGATCGCAGCACTCAACTTTCCGATGAATCGCGGAGTTTCGCGAGCACGGTGAAGTCCTCGAGCGTCGTGGTGTCCTGGGTCGTCTTTTCCGAGCCTGTCGCGATATCACGCAGAAGACGACGCATGATCTTCCCGCTCCGCGTCTTGGGCAGCGCATCGGCGAAGCGGATCATGTCCGGCTTGGCGATCGCCCCGATCTCCTTCGCCACGTGATCCCGAAGCTTCGCCTTCAGCTCATCACTGGGTGAACAATGCGGCTCCAGCGAGCAGAAGGCCGCGATGCCGGTGCCTTTGATCTCGTGCGGCATACCCACGACGGCGGCCTCGACCACCGAGTCATGGCTGACGAGCGCCGATTCGACTTCCATCGTGCCAAGCCGGTGGCCGGACACATTGATGACGTCATCGATGCGACCCATGATCCAGAAGTTGCCGTTCTCATCACGTCGGGCGCTGTCGCCGGCGGTGTACATGCCCTTGACGGTTGACCAGTACGTCTTGATGAAGCGAGCGCGATCGCCATAGATACCGCGCAACATACTCGGCCATGGTTTGCGAATCGCGAGCAGGCCGCCGGTGTTCGCTGGCAGTTCGTTGCCATCTTCATCCGCGACGACGGCATCGATGCCGAAGAACGGTCGCGTGCACGAGCCCGGCGTGGTTGGGGTCGCGCCGGGCATGGGCGTGATCGCGTGGCCGCCGGTTTCCGTCTGCCACCACGTGTCGACGATCGGGCACTGCTCGCCACCGATGATGCGGTGATACCACATCCACGCTTCGGGGTTGATCGGCTCGCCGACGGTACCGAGCACGCGCAGGCTCGATAGGTCGTGCTTCTTCGGATGTTCATCGCCCCACTTCATGAACGCGCGGATCGCGGTCGGCGCGGTGTAGAACTGTGTGACCTTGTGTCGCTCAACGATATCCCAGAATCGAGCGCCATCGGGGAAGTTCGGCGCGCCTTCGTACATGATCGTTGGCACGCGGTTCGGCAGGATGCCGTAGATGATGTAGCTGTGCCCGGTGATCCACCCGATGTCCGCGGTACACCAGTAGACCTGATCCTGATCGGGGTTCAGGTTGAACGTGTATTTACTGGTCAGATAGGTGTAGACCATGTACCCGCCGGTGGTGTGCATGATGCCTTTCGGCTTGCCGGTGGATCCTGATGTGTACAGCAGGAACAGCATGTCTTCGCTGTCCATCGGTTCGCAGGGGCACTCGGTGGATTGGGCGTCGACAATGTCATGCCACCAGCGATCGCGACCTTCGGTCAGCGTGACGGTGTTCTCGCATCGCTTGACGACGAGCACGTTGTCGACGGCATGACCATCGTTGGCCAGCGCCTCGCAGGCGTCATCGACGTTCTTCTTGAGTTCGACCACGCCGCCACGACGCCATGCGCCATCGCAGGTGACGATGGTCTTCGAACTGGCGTCGACAACACGGTCAACGATCGCCTGCGCACTGAACCCGCCGAAGATGACGGAGTGCGGCGCGCCGATGCGTGCACACGCAAGCGTGACGATCGCGAGCTCAGGCACCATGCCCATGTAGAGCGTCACGATATCGCCCTTGCCGACACCCATCGCTTTGAGCGCATTGGCGCATCGGCTGACTTCATCCTGAAGTTGCGCGTATGTCAGCGTGCGCACTTCGGGCGTGCCGTTCGGCATCGGCTCGCCTTCCCAGATGATCGCGACATCATTGCCATGCCCATTGTTGACCTGACGATCGACACAGTTGTGGCAGAGATTCGTCTTGCCGCCCACGAACCACTTCGCGTCCGGCAGATTCCATTCGACCACCGTGTTGAACGGCTCAAACCACTCGAGTTCCTGCGCCGCCTCGGACCAGAACTGGTCGGGCTGCTCGATGGACCGCCTGTGCATCTCGTCGTACTGGTCCATGGATGCGATATGGACCGAGCCAACGCGTTCGGCAAAGTTGGCGGGCGGCGGAAAGATGCGATCTTCATGCAGGACGGATTCGATGGACATGGTTGGGCTCGGGGAAGTGGGCTATGGGCTATGGGCTGTGGGCTGTGGGCTGTGGGCTGTGGGTTGCACGCCAGAGTGTACAGCGCGGTGGCGGACACGCGTGCATTCCATGAGGAGGCTGGCGAGCTCGCCTGATGGCCCGTCTTACTCGCACTCGTCCGGAATATTGTTCTCGTTTGCATCAACGCTCGTGCCGATGGCGATGTCGATCGGATCGAGAATCCCGTTCTCATTGCAGTCGAGACAGAGATTCAACAGATCTGTCAATGCGACATCAACACCTGAGCCGTTCGCCGCCACCTGCGCATACAACCCGCCGGTGACCTCGGCGTAGTTCATCATGATGTCTTCCAGCGCATTGGGGAATGCCAGCGGACGGACGTGCACCGCGGCGATCACCACATCCTGCGCGACGGCGGCCAGCGCAACATCATCCGCATTCACATTGTCGATTCCGGGCATGTACATGTCATCGCATCCCGCGGGCAGTGCATCGGTGATCAGGACGATGTAGTTCAAACAGTTCGATCGGAACGGCTCATCGAAGCGCACACCGTCACGCAGACATACCGCATTCTGTGTGAGGATCTCGCGCAGCGCCTGGTCTGAAGCTTCGGGAATGCCGGCACCACCGACGGCCATAAGATTGGAAATCGCCGCATCGACCGCCGCAATGTCGAACGTCAGTTTCTCTTCGACCTTCACATCATCCTTGAACGTCACCAGACCGATGCGCAGATCGCCCGCAGAACGCGACAGCGCCAGGCTGATCACGGTGGGCAGTGACAATCGCACATTGTCAATGGCACCACCCATGCTCCCGGTGTCATCGATCGCAAAGACGAGATCAATGCAATCGCACTCACATTCATCCGGAATGCCATTGCCGTCTTCATCGAGGCTGGTCATCGCGGCGATATCGCACTCATCGGCAAAACCGTTGAAGTTGCAATCTTCGCATTCATCCGCGATGAGATTGCCGTTGCAGTCAGCACTGAATCCATCGACGATGTCGCATTCGTCTGCGAGACCGTTGCCATTGCAGTCTTCGCAATCGTCGGGAATGCCGTTCGCATTGCAATCCGACGCTTCGCCGTCGAGGATTTCACACGAATCCGGCTTGAGGTTCATATTGCAATCGAGGAAGTCGCCGGACTCGATGTCGCAAGCGTCGTTGATGCCATTCTGATTGCAGTCTCGGAAGTTGATGGTGATGTCAAACGCGGTGCCTGCGTTCGGCACGCTGCCAGACACGCCGCCGGGTCCGAACGGAGCGCCGGCAAGGCTCTTGTCGCCGGTCACGGTGACCGAAGATCCCAGTCGCTGGCCAACTTCAAAACCAAGCGGAATGTGTCTCGTGACCGCGGCGATACTCGACAGCAGTTCAACGTAGGTATAGACGGCGCCGCTGTCGTTATTGAGAATATCAACGCCCGGCGCACCGACGATGATGTTGATGCCATCGAAGTCGAGGGCTGCGCCGAACTCATCGCCTTCATCGCCGCTGCAGTCGTAAATCTTGGACGTGTCATTGCGCACGAGTTGACCGGTGGCGGTGCTGACACCGTACTTCGCGAGATACGCAGATCCACTGCGGATGCCACCCTGACCACCGACCGGCGGACCGACATCGCCCGGCGCGCCGATGAGCATACGTGATGCATCGAGGCGCACCGCAGCGCCGAACCGATCGCCATCAATATCGCCGCGCCAGATCAACGGCTCGGACCACCGCTGACGCTTGGGAACAAATCGAAAGAGGTACGCGCTGCCAACCGGCCCGGGAATCGGGATGGACACGCAATGCTGGTCATACGGCG
>JBCCFX010000275.1:0-3869 GCA_039029515.1 Planctomycetota bacterium | reverse complement strand
TTACTAAGGATGATGGAAAGCGTGCGATCACCCTCGAATGGAAGGAACACTTTTGCGGCTGGACCCGAAATGGCTCCACGTCCTGCGACAATGCAGAGGTACTGGTCATTCGGTTCCATCTGGATGTTGCCTGAACCCATGTGAATCTTGTACGTTCGCTTGTCGCCGCGGACATGCAGGAAACGATCGCTGAAGGTGCAACGGTCCGCAATCTTGAGTCGCGGCACAAGACGTTCCAGCATTGAGCGACGTTCTTGCGCCGCAACGGAGAGATCTCCGAAGGCAAAGTCCGACCAGTAGGCGCGGCGATCCTGATTCTCCTGCCCGTCCGCCCACGTCGGGTCATTCCCGACACTGGCGACTCCGACGAAGAGGTCAACATCCCGAAGAACTTCGCTCAAAACGAGGGGCGGAATGTCCTCGATTGGAAGCGGATCAGGCGCGACTTGCTGGTAGGTTCCGTAACCGCCCCCACCGGCGTGCGCGGTCAACCGCAGCGCATCGATGTCGTAGAAGCGAACTTGGTCGGTGGCAAGAAAGTGATACGTTCCAGTCTCCGTGGTGTCGACGCCATACCCATCGCCGATGCCTTCGATCCAGAATTCAGCACGAATCCCCCACTCGGGAAGATCTTTCGTTGCCGGTTCATATTCATCGTCCACCATCAATCGAAGCTGATTGCGCCACCCACGGACAGCGCAGAGTGCATTGAATTGGTGCTGCTTGATGATGTGGGCGGCAAAGCGATTCGAATAGACACGTGTCGTCCGCTCTGCATCGGTCAGCACGTAGATTTCGCGATGCGCCTGCTTGAACGGCTGTTGAATCTCACGCTCTTCGAAGTATGACCGCCACGCGAGTGTCTGCTCGGTGTCCTTGCCAATCGGATGCCAGAGCGTGACGTCTGCATCGCGTGACACATCGCCGATGGGTGAACCGTGCACGTCGACCAGTGCGGTCGCCGAATCATCCCATGTCGCGTCGTACGTTCGATCGCCGTCCGTGATGCTCCAGATCAATCGACGAACAAGCGAGCCGACAATTGGCTGGTGGAGATACCGTTCGGTCCATGTCTCAAACTGCCACGGTTTCCGACGCAGGTGCATGCGATCGAGGCGGTCTCGTTGCGATGGCAGGTACTTCTCAACGTCTTTTGCGGCTGCCTTGAGCTCCTTCACCTCCTCCGCGTGCTCATCCTTGACCGCTTTGGGGACTGACTTCTGCGTCTTGCCGTCCGGCTTGATCCACTGAAGTGTGGTCGACGATGTTCCGGTGATGGTCAGCGTCGCCGTGAAACCAGCCAGCGACGTTCTGATGACTCCCACCTCGTCAAACCCGAACGTCGGCACTGCAATCTCCGAGACCTCTTCTTCGGACACGCCGAGTCGTTCGGCAACCGCGGCCATCGCCTTGTCGATCTGCTTCTGCGTGGTTCGGTTCCGAATTCGAGATCGCAGAATGGCGAGCTGCGCGATCGCGAGTTGATGATCAATGGCACTCAGCGCCCACACCGCGGCGTTGGTTACCTTGATGCAGCGCGGTCCCACGCCAGCAATTTTCCGCTGGCTGGAAAGACCAAGTGCGGAGATGGCACGAATGAGCGATTCATCAGGCTGAAGGCTCGCGGTTGCCCAGAGAAGACCTTTGACGAGATCAGCGCTTGCCTCACTGACGCTCCACTCTGACTGCCATTCATTCTCGAGCGGTCGCGTGATCGGTTTGTCAAACAGACTGAACCAGACTTGAATTGCAGAGGCCACCAGATCGTTTGGCAACAATTCGAGGAACGCCGTCATCGCCGATGTCCATTTGCGTGATGGCTTCGCGCCGCTCGCAGACTGCGCGTGGGCAAGCAGCTGCATCATGGGTTGCCGATGGATATCATCGAACTGTTCCAGATCAACAGCAATCCGTGCCGTCATCGGAAAATCAGGATCAACATAGACCTTGATCGGTGCCTCTTCACCGAGCAGTTTCGCGATGCGTTCGTGAATCTTGCGCTGCGCTGTCTGCGGGCGGTACATGCGAGCCTCACCCTGTTGCACATCGTGCAGCGCTTCCTCGAGCACAGTCTCCAATGTCTCGTGTGCCGCAACACGTTCAACAGATTTTAGAACGTGCCCCAGTGAGCCATTTCGATTTGACCACCGTACGAGTCTCGCAAGTTCCTCTTGCGTCAAGGGAAGCTTCCGCTGAAAAAGCCGCAGCATGAGATCGCTGGTGATGCCGTAGTCTGCCAGATTCTTGCCAACCATCTGAACGAGGACAACGGCTTGACGCTCAGGTGTCGACTCAAGAATTGCATGCATCGCCGCATCGATCTCGGGCGTGCGCCGGTATGCGTTGTCGCCGCGCGCCACCAGAAACGAGGTAAGCAATGGATCAAGATCCGGATATGACTCTTCGGAGTCTTTCCGCCGTTTCCGAGATCGACCGATCATCCGCCCACCAACGGTGTCAATCGCAGAAATGTGACGTCAGTGCCATGCGATACCTCAATCGACTGTTCGAGCGAATCCGCCTGTTGCGCATCGACAAGGACAAGGATCTGATTCCGCTCAAATGCGTCAATCGCGGCTTCAAACTGAGGCCGCCAGTCGATCTCGCGCGGTTTCTTGAGCTTGTAGCCATTCAACGTGGCTTCCGCGTCAGTCGGCCTCACAAGGCCGCGAAAGACGCCGGTGGATCGCCGCTGAACATTGTGATCATGGACTTCCTGGTATACCCGCTCCCGAATCAGTTCACGGATGGTGATCTGCTCGGTGGGAAACGTCAGCTCAATCGCCGCCGTCCGATCACCGGTCGTCGTTTCGTCGTAGACCGTTAGCACTGCTGCCATCGAGCACCTCCTCGGAACTCGTAACCTACCGCGTCATGCCGGCACCGTCCACCACGAAATGGCGGCTCAACGAACGTCCCGAGTACACTCTGTCCCTACTCACATTCGGGACACGACGAGGAGACCATCATGTCAGCGATGAAAGACACCGCGCTTGCGTTCTTTGATGCGTGTGAATCCGGCAAGGGCTGGAATGCGTGCCGGGCGTTCTGCCATGACAACGCGACGTTCTCTGCTCAGGCCGATGCACTGGCTGGCGTTGATACGCTTCATGCCTACGCCGAATGGATGAAGGGGATGTACACGCCGGCACCGAACGCGAGCTACGAGATCCGTTCGTTTGCGGTTGATGAAGAGCGCGGCAATGCCATCGGCTACGGCGTGTTCCGCGCGACGCACACCGATGATGGCGGCCCGGTGCCGCCCACCGGGAAGTCCGTGGAGGCGGAATACGTTTACATCATGGATTTTGACGGCGACAGGATTTCACACATGACCAAAGTGTGGAATGATGGACATAGTCTGAAGCAAATCGGCTGGGCGTGAGGAAGACCACGCACGAGCCTGAGCACGAAAGCGGGAGTACACCATGTTTCAACGCACACTAATGTCCGGGATCGCCCTGACAGCTTCGGTCCTTGTTCTCTTTGCAGGAATCCAGACGATGCCGGATACGCCGACCAGTCAACCCGATGCCAGGGCTTCCGACGTGCACTACATGGAAATCGTGTGCGCTGATGTGAATGGGACGTGCAGCACACTCGAAAGCATTCATGGCGTTACGTTCGGCGAGCCGGTTCCCGCGATGGGCATGGCGCGCGTGGCGAAGATGCCGAACGGCAGCCAGATCGGTGTGCGCGGTCCGATGGCGGCGCACGAGACGCCGATCATCCGGTCGTATCTCGCGGTGGACGACATCGGCAAAGCGTTGAAGCCGGGGTCGTGATCGCGGCCGGAGAGGTCGCGTCGAACACGAAGGCGGCCTGGAGACCCTCGAAGAGCTGCGCGTCCTGGGCTTCGAGGCTCGCTG
>JBCCFX010000274.1:0-3869 GCA_039029515.1 Planctomycetota bacterium | reverse complement strand
TCGTGCGCGACAACATGGAATCCAACCCGGTGTTGCAGGCGATGAACAACGACATCGCTGGCGGACGCCGGGCACAGGTCGGCGGCACACCGTGGATCTACGTCAACGGCCGCCGCGTCATCCGCTGGGAAATCAATAAAGAACCGGTGCTCGAAGGCATCATCGAACGCGCCAAGGAACTGCCGAAGACTCCCCAGGGGACACTCCGACCTATTCCCGGCGGTATTCAGCTGCCATCTTCGAACAACTGATCATACCCGACGACGTAATCTCGACCGTCACCGCGCCATCCCGCGCGGTGACGTGTCGTTGTCGTTCCTCCAATGCCGACCGCCAACGATCGGGTTCCAACCGTCGTCGGCCGGTTGATTGCAACACCACCGATGGATCGATCGCATCTACGAACGCCAGTGCCGCGTCGTGCCAACTCCCGTGATGCGGCAATTCAAGGACATCCGCAGTCAGCGCGGCATGTCGGCCGCGCACCGTCCGCATGCCATCACGTTGAATGTCGCCGGTGAACAACACATCGCGCCCGTGCGCATGCACGCGCACGACCATCGAACTGTCATTGGCATTCGCAAACCGATCATCATCTGACGGATGCAACCACATCCAGCGGGCAAGGCCGAACGTGCGCATATCGCCCGCGGCGATTGTCGTGACATCAATGCCGCGCTCATCCAGCCAGCGCAGCAGCCACGTCGTTGGATTGTGATCCGCAAGACCAGCTTTCGCGGCCTCCATGAATTGCGTCGTCACACAGATCTCGCGTACCGGCATCGCATTGATCAGGTCAGGCACACCGTTTTCGTGATCAAGATTGGCGTGCGAGATCATAATCGCATCAAGGCGCGCTATGCCCAGCGCGCGCAACGCCGGCACAATGGTCTGCGAACCGATATCCGGACCGCGTAACGATCCCGCATCAAACAACACCGCAGACCGTTTCGATTGCACGATGAAGCACGAACCATCGCCAACGTCCAGCATCGTGATGCGCACATCATCACCAACCGACGTTGTGCGCGATGACACCGTCGCCGCCGCGCACAATAGCAACGTGCTGCAAGCGCACGGCAGCGTGACCCGGCGATGAACGCCGAACCGCGCCCAGACGGCAACTGTCATGACCATCGCTATAGCCCATGCGCCGTGGAGCGGCAGCACGGTGGCACTGCTACCGGGCAGCGCGTCGGCGAATGTACTGATACTGATCAACAGATCTGCGGGTATCGTCAACCACCACGATGTCACATCGGCCACGTCTGGTACAACCAGCAGGATAAACGCCCGAACGAGACCTGCGAGCACGAGCACCGCCACGACCGGCGACATGAGCAGCGTCAGCGGAATCGCCAGCGGTGACAGCACGCCGAAGTGATGCAGGACGATCGGCGTCGCGATGAGCCATGCGATCAGCGTTGCAGTCAACGCACTTCCCAAGCGCGCGGCGAACCACGATCGCCAGCCGGTCGTCATCGTGGCGCTGCGCCCGAACCATCGCGCCCGCACCGGCTCCACCAGCAGCATCAGCGCGGCCACCACCCCGAAACTTAGCTGAAATCCCGCTGAAACCAGTTCATCCGGCCGCCAGATCAGCACCGCCATCGCACTGATCGCCAGCACACTGATGCGCGCGCAAGACCGACCGATTGCAATCCCGACGCCAATGATGCTGAGCATGATCGCAGCCCGGATGATCGGCACCCGCGCATCCACCACCAGCGCATAGCCGACGGCGATCGCGATGAGCACAAGCCCATGCGCGCGCGCAAATCGGCGCGTGCCCCGGAGTACCGCCATGACCGGCAGGACGACCATGCCAAGATGCAGTCCCGACACGGCCAGCAGATGCGCGCAGCCAATCCGCTGGAATGTCGCCAGCGTCTCACGACTCGCCGGTGTTCGCGTGCCAGTCATCAACGCGTCGATCAGCGCTTCGGAATCGTTCTCCCATCGCGCTGCCGGCGCGAGGACGTTGATACAGCCGGCGTTCGTCGTCAGGCGACCGGCGTGACGGCGCGCCATCGCCCAGCGACGACCGTCGAATCCACCGGGATTCCGCTGCGCGCCGGGCGGCTGCCACCAGCCAACGATGCGCACGATGTCACCGCGCTGCAGGTGAAGCGGTTCATCTGCACTCGAAACCGTCAGCGTGCCCCTCACGTGTTTGCTGGTCGGCGAGAGATCATCACCATGCGAGACCATGAACGAGTTCACCGACAGATGGCACGTCCATGAAGGTGCGGATCGGTGGAATCGCTGCATTGGATGCGATGACACCGCGCGCAATTTCGGATCGGTGACAATCTCGCCTGCCACCTCGATGAGTGTCCGGTCGCCTGCCAGACGAAGCAGATGGTCCGAAGGCAGTCGATGCAACCGGATGGTTGTCCAGCTCCACCCGAGCAACAGCACCGCGACCATGATGAGCACGATCGTCAACGGTCGACGATGTCTGGCGCATTGCGCGACCATCAGGACGACCATCGCACCGAGTGCGGCAGTACCGGGATCGATAGGCTGTCGAAGGCCGATCGCGACGCCGACCATCATCGCCAGCGCGATGAGCACGATCGGTGGCGGCCACGGTACGCCTCGGTCATCGGCGGCCAGTCCATCGTGATTCGCTGGCGGCGCAATGATCGCGCGTCTCGCCGTGTCGATGACATGTGCGAAACCCCCGGAATTCATCTGCGATGTACACTTGTATCCACAACGCGCGCACGCAAGCGCGAGGATGCATCATGCACGAGATTCTCGGTCAGGATCATGCGATTGAGTTGCTGCAGAACGCCATGCAGGCGGAGCGGCTGCATCATGCCTGGATTTTCTCCGGGCCGCGTGGCGTGGGGAAGTACACCGCTGCAATCGCGTTCGCGCGCATGCTGCTGGATCCCGAAACCGCACCGACCTTGTCTGGTGCGCTCGAAGCGCCGCCGGACAGTCAGGTGCAGCAGTTGATCACCGCAGGTTCGCATCCGGATCTTCATGTCATTCGGAAGGAACTCGCGTTGTACAGCGACAACAGTGCGCTGCGCAATCGCAAGCTGATGAACATTCCGGTGGATCTGTTGCGCGAGAAGATGATCGGCGGCCGGACGACTGATGATCGTCAGCACGAGGCGGCGGCGTACCGCACGGCGGTGATGGGACATCGCAAGGTGTTCATCATCGATGAGGCGGAATTGCTCGACGCGACGGCACAGAATTCGCTGCTGAAGACGCTGGAGGAGCCGCCGGCCGAGACGTTCATCATGCTGATCACGGCGCGGTCCGAGCGATTGCTGCCGACGATTCATAGCCGGTGTCAGCACATTCGGTTCCGGGCGCTGGATGATGCTTCGATGTCGTCCTGGCTGGATCGCGCAGCGCTCGACATTGACGATGAGACCCGGCAATGGCTCATGACGTTTGCCGATGGTTCGCCCGGGGTGGCGATGCTGGCGGCTGAATACGGCTTCTTCGGGTGGTACATGGCGATTCAGCCGATGCGTCGCGCAATGCGGCAGGGACGATTTCCCGCCGAGCTTGGCGAGACGATGTCGAAGCTGGTTGATGAGTACGCGCAGGCGTGGGTGAAGGCGCACCAGAACGCCTCGAAGGATGCGGCGAACAAGGATGGCGCGCGGCACATGCTTACGCTACTCGCTTCGGTGATGCGCAACGAGTTACGGACCGCGGTCGATGACGATGATCTCGACGCGCGCGATGCCTTGTTGACGCAGATCGAACGCATTGCCCAGGTGTTTAGTGTTCGTACATTCATTGTGAAACAGTATCCAGTACCATTCATCCCATTTATGTTGTATTCTGTTAAGCATTCTTAGTACGTCCGTTTCAGATCACAGTTCGCAAATCATTCC
>JBCCFX010000273.1:0-3927 GCA_039029515.1 Planctomycetota bacterium | reverse complement strand
TTTATTGTGTTGTGGAACATCTGAACGTTTTCTTTGTGGGGGGGGGCCCCGCCGCCCCCCCCATTCGTTCGGGGCGTGGGCCCCTAATTCCGTGGTGGGTCGGTGGGGCGCCCCACCCTACGTTGCGCGGCGGATTGGTAAATCCGCCCTACTTCTGCCTCCTGCCAACTGCCAACTGCCTTTTCCCTTCTGCCTTCCTCCATCCACATCGTACGATTGGAGTGAGAGGACTCCGTGCATGGCACTCGATGCCACAACCAAGATGCGACTTCGTGCGTATCTCGATGTGCTCCCGAAAAAGACGCGACGCACGATCAAGATGCGCGCGACCTATTGGGGTGATGAGAAGCCGGAACTGATGCGTCATGCGACGCCGCGCTTCATGGGGATGGCCGGCACGTTTCTGTTCGCCGGCTTCGGCCTGTTCGCGCTCATGGCGCTCGGCACGCAGATTCCGAACTGGATCAAGGCAACGCTTGGCATCGTGTTTGTGGTCGTGCTGATTAGCGCGGCGTTCCTGTCGCACGGGGAGATCGTCCCGATCTACCTCTCGACCATGATTGCTAACGACAAGTTCAGCGTTTGCCCCGATTGTCACTACGACCTTCAGGGTGGCAACCATGACCGCTGCCCGGAGTGCGGGGTGAATGTGGTGATTCCAGGCCGCTGAACTCACCAACGCCGCACCTGAGACCGCGAAGGTGCGGATCAGGAAACGGCAGGTGGCACATTGCCGTAGACGAACGCAAAGAACGCCGAGTCTGAGGCGTCTTCGCCGAAGGCTCGGGTTTGATTCACACCCAGGCCTTCGCTCCGCTCAGACCTGGCGTTCTTCAACCGCGGCGGATTGGTACATCCGCCCACCTTCTGACAGCTGACAGCTGAAAGCCATCAGCTCTCCCCCAATGACAGGAAGCCTCGCGCTGGTGTACGCGAGGCTTCCCGGCCAACCTATCCCCTCCTGAATCACACCCGGAACCCCCGCATCGATGACCGTCTTATGGTGGAAAGGTCATCGGAAGGGCCCATCGACGTCATGTCACGTCGAGGCGATTCTGCCCCTCACACGTGGGCTTCAGGTCAACCCATTGTGAAGACTTCGAGAAAGTGCCCGTGCCTCGCCGCAGGCAGACGAAATACTCTTCCATCTCGTAAACCACTGCGTACCATAAAGTAACACTTCAGGAGACTTGATATGCGAACCACCCGACGCCAGTGGACCACCCCGCTTCTCGCCGCCAACGCCGTCCTGCTCGGTGGCGTGCTGCTCGTCCAGATGAACCAGACGCCCGCCGTCGCCTCCAGTGGCATTCCCAACGCCGCTGGCCAGCGGGCTGAGATGATCAACGAACTCCGCGCCCTCCGTGCGGACATCAATGAGCTCTCGAAGAACCAGGATCGCACGAACAAGCTCCTCGGCAGCGGTACACTCCGCGTGCGTGTGGAGTAGCGTTCCAACTCGATTCGTACCGTTCTGCATTCGCACCTCGTGCGCCCTTGCGTGCGCGCTGATCGTGATCGGCTGCGCCAGCGGTCAGCGCGATACCGCGATCGCAGCCTCCGCGCCGACCCCAGAAAACACTGGGGAAATGGCAGAATTCGATGCCGAGCCGACGGTCATCGAGTTCTGGCCTGCAGATGGCTGGCACCCGACCGGCACGCTGGCGCAGATCCCCATTCGTCCTGATTGCGATGCCACGAACGGGCGCATGTCGCTGACGCGCCGAACGCTCGCGCCGCCATTCGCAGAGATCCTCTACTGCCCGGAGACCGTGCAGGCGATGCACGCCGCCGTGCCCCACAGCACGCACGTCTTCTTCATGGCGGAAACCGGGCACTACCACACGCGGTCATCGGATGTTCGGAAGGTCGATGCCTGGCTCGTTGCGACGCTGCTGGACGCCGAGAACGGTGCGTATTACCTCACCCAGGCAGCTCGCTGGCTCGACACACAAACAGCCCTCGAGTGCCCGCCGTACGGCATGGGCCCCGATCGAGCCGCGCATCTCCGTACATTGATGAACGCCAAAGCGTCACCGGATTGATGCTGCCGGCTGGTGCGTGCTCGATGCGGCGCGTACAGTGCCCGCATGCTCTGGATCAATCGGATCTTGCGTGGGACGAAGGCGGCGTACGTGTACGTGGCGTTCGCCATCATCTTCTGTGAGTTCCTGATCACCTTCCCGCTGATGCTCTATCCGCCGGTGGCGATCCTCATGGTGTTCTTCGGCATCCTGACGCTGGTCGTCGCGACGATCGGGTACAAGGTGCTTGGCGTCGTGGTCAACACGAGCAATCGACAACTGCTGCGACGGGCGATCTGCCCCGCATGTCAGGCGCACACGATCGAAGAGACCATGCAGGATGAATCGCGCACCGGTTGGTCGTGCGGCAACTGCGACGTCCGCTTCGACGCACACGGTGCGGACATCGATCCGAACCTTCGGGTTGACGGTCCCGCCGCGACCGTGCAGCATCTTCAGCATGCCTGACGTTCGCATCGCGACATGCGCAGAGATTCCCGACCTCACGACCGATGATCGCGTGATCGTGTCCGCACTGCGCGATCACGGCTTCACCGTCGAAGTCTCGGTCTGGGACGACGCATCCATCGACTGGTCAGACACGCGACTTTGCGTCGTTCGCAATACGTGGGATTACCACAAGAAGCTTGACTCGTTCAATGCGTGGCTGCTGAAGACCGATCTCGTCTGCCCAATCCTGAATGGTCTCGACACGATGTTGTGGAACAGCATCAAGTGGTATCTGCACGAACTCAAGAATCGAGGCGTGCCGATCATCGACACAATCTGGATCCGTCAGGGTCAGACGATTGAAGTCGAGGAGATGCTCGCCAAACTGTCGAGCGACGAGATCGTGATCAAGCCGACCATTGGCGCGACCGCACATCTCGCCGCCCGATTGCGACGCGATGATGCAGCGGCGGTCGCAGATCATCTGCGCGCCGTGCTCGGTCATGCCGATGCGATGGTGCAGCCGTTCATCCCATCCGTGCTTGAGACCGGCGAGATCTCGATCATGGTGTTCGACGGCGTCTTCAGTCATGCGGTCCGCAAGAAGCCGAAACAAGGCGATTACCGCGTGCAGGATGACTTCGGAGGCAGCATCGAACGCTACGAGCCCGATGCGCAGCAGATTTCGCTCGCCGAACACATTGCCGGCGAGGTTCGAGAATGCGCCTATGCGCGCATCGACCTGGTGCAGGATGATGCCGGCGCCTGGCGCGTGATCGAAGTCGAGATGATTGAACCCGCGCTGTATCTCGCTTACGGCGATCATGCACTGCGTGATTTCATCGAGACCATCACGTCGCGTTTGCAAGCGCTCCCGACATGATTGGCGCCGACCCGACATGGCTTGGCTGGATGACGTGCGCGGCGATGCTGATCGCGAGCGTTCTTGCGGTGCGAGCGGCGCTCGGTGCGCCCGCTCAGCGTCGATTCTGGCTCATCATCGCGCTGCTGATGGTGCTGCTCGGCCTCAACAAGCAACTTGATCTCCAGACCACGATGATTGAATACGCCAAATCACTCGCGCAGGCGCAAGGATGGTATGAGGACCGCGCGGTCGTCCAACGTGGGTTCCTGATCGTGCTGGCCGGCGTGACGATGATCGCAGGCATCGTGATCGGGCGTATGGCGGTGCGCGGCGGACACAATACGAGACTCGCAGGAATCGGCGTATTGCTGCTGTTCCTGTTCATCCTGTTTCGCGCGGTGGTCATCGGCCGTCAGGATGACGGTCTGCCCGGTATCGTTCGATCAGACGTCGTAGGCCGGGCGCTGGAAATCACCGGTGTGCTTGTCGTGTGCATCGCCGCGTGGCGAAGTCGCAGCACACAACCACGCAAGGCGGGATTCGAGTAGAATAGTCGTCCGGCCCTCCGCGTACGCACCTGCGCATGCG
>JBCCFX010000272.1:0-3948 GCA_039029515.1 Planctomycetota bacterium | reverse complement strand
GCCCGGACTCCGTGCGCGGAAATCCGCCGTTGATGAACAGCTTGTACGTCTTCGTGACCGGCAGGCGTTCCGCCATCTTGAAACCTCTACGACAAACGGACGTACGGACGAAGGCCGTGACGACCACCTTCGCGACCAAAGCCCGATTCCTTGAAACCGCCGAACGGACTGGCGGCGTCGAACTTGTTGTACGTGTTGCACCACACCACGCCCGCCTTGAGCTGCCGGGCGATCTCGAAGATCTTGCTGCCCTTGTCGGTCCACACGCCAGCGGCGAGACCGTACGGCGTGTTGTTCGCGCGGGTCAACGCTTCTTCGGGTGTTCGGAAACTCATCACGGCGAGAATCGGACCGAAAATCTCCTCGCGCGCAATCGTGTGACTCGGCTGCACGTTGGTGAAGAACTTCGGCGCGCACCAGTAGCCACGATCAGGCAGCGGTTCCTGTTGCACATCGTGCAATGTCGCACCTTCGTCTTCGCCCTGGCCGATGTAACGTTGAATCGTGTCGAGCTGTGCGGCGGAGTTAATCGCGCCGACGTCCGTATTCTTGTCGAGCGGATCACCGACTCGCAGCGAAGACAATCGGAATTCCAGCTTGTCGATGACCTCGTCGAGAATGCTCTCTTCAACGAACAATCGCGAACCGGCACAGCAAACGTGACCCTGATTGAAGTAGATCCCGGTGATGATGCCTTCGATCGCCTGATCGATCGCCGCATCCGCGAAGATGATGTTCGGGCTCTTCCCGCCGAGTTCCAGCGTCAACGACTTCTTCGTCGGTGCGGCTTCACGGGCCAGCAATTTGCCGACGTCCGTGGAGCCGGTGAACGCGAGTTTATCGATGCCCGGATGACGCGCGAGCGCTGCGCCGGTCGCGCCGGCGCCAGTGACGATATTGATCACGCCCGGCGGAAGGTCGACTTCCTGAAGGACTTCTGCGAGTCGCAACGCGGTCAATGATGTTGTTTCAGCTGGCTTCAGCACGCACGTGTTGCCACAAGCGATAGCCGGGGCGAGTTTCCACGCTGCCATCAACAGTGGGAAGTTCCACGGAATGATCTGGCCGCACACGCCAACAGGCTTCGGGTCGCAACCCGGGAACGCGTACGGAAGTTTGTCGGTCCATCCCGCGTGATAGAAGAAGTGCTGCGCGGCGAGCGGAATGTCGACATCGCGCGACTCCTTGATCGGCTTGCCGCCATCCATCGTTTCGAGCACCGCGAACTCACGGGCACGTTCCTGCAGTCGACGCGCGATGCGATAGATGTACTTCGCACGCTCCATCGGCTTGAGCTTCGCCCACTTCGGCTGCGCTGCGCGGGCCGCGGTGACGGCAGCATGCACGTCATCCTCGTCTGCATCGGCGATGTCGCTGATCGCATCCTCGTTCGACGGATTCACCGTCGGGAAGAACGACTCGGACGACGGCGCCACGAACGATCCGTTGATGAACAGACCGTACCGCGTGGCGATTTCGACCGGCGCGGATTCCGGTGCCGGACTGAAGTCCCAGACCATGGGTTCCTCGATCGGGGCGTCGACCGCGTGAATGGTCTCCGGCACCCAGGATGTTGATTGCGAATCATGCATGCGTCGAACTCCAGCGGCCATCGTATCACCATCAGGCGCATTCGATATGTGTGAATTCGCTCGCGAGCGGCAGTTCTTCTCCTTCACGCCACGGGCGGCTGAATCCGAACCACGAGGACGGTCGAACCCGGAATCACAGAACGTTCAAAACGAAGGAGTTTCCCACATGCTGCTCACGTCAGTTGTGTTGATGAGTGTGGTCGGAGGGCCCGCAATGGCCGAGACCCTGACGAAGAATGCCTCGACCACACCGCAGACCGCCCCGTCGATCACCGAACCGTCCGCGGACGCCCCGGACAACATCCGCGTGGGCGGCGACATGGACGCTGAGGTCGTGATGAAGGACGGTCTCTACACGGCCGGCCGCAGCCTCGTTGAGGAAGCGCTGCCCGAAGGCTATCCCGCCCCGACACCGCCTGGCGCGATCGATATCAAGTACTACCCGAGCGTCCGCCGTGCGGCGATCTCCAGCGACACCGTCTCGGTCGATCAAGGCACATACGCGGGTTTCTTCCCGTTGTTCAACCACATCAAGTCGCGCGAGATCGCGATGACATCGCCGGTGGAGATGGACTACGCCGGCATGGGTCTCGATGGTGACACCGAGAACCTCGACTCGTGGACGATGTCTTTCCTGTATCGCACCAAGGACCTCGGACCGACCGGTCAGGATGGTCGCATTGAGGTATATGACACTGAGCCGGTGACGGTCGTATCCATCGGCGTCCGCGGTCCGTATGGCATGCGCACCGCGAAGCGTGGTATGCAGGAACTCGAAGCGTGGTTCGATAATCAGAGCGAATGGGAAATCGCGGGCGACCCGCGTTCCTTCAGCTACAACGGCCCATACATTCCGGATGCCGTGAAGTGGAGCGAAGTGCAGGTCCCGGTGCAGCGCGTGGTCACGGTCACGCCGGTGAGCCTGGAGTCCGCATCGTCGGAGCATTCGTGTGCGTGGCACAACGATGACTAAGTTCCCTCCAACCAGGTTTGAATAGACGTACGCGGCCCGGGCAATAGTCCGGGTCGTTTCTTGTTGGCGACCACGGAGGCACGGAGACTCGGAGGAAGGCAGGAACCAAAAAAATGAATTCCTTCTCTGTGCCTCCGTGCCTCTGTGGTTAACCTATCGGGATGCCCCGAACTACCGCCGTTGATGCCGTCATGGTCGAGCAGCGCGCTGCGTCCTTCACGAAACGGTCAATCAAGACCGAGATGAAGGCCGCAGGATTGCGCCTTGCGATGTCGATGGTCGATCTCACGACACTTGAAGGCAAGGACTCACCTGAGAAGGTTCGCGCGTTGTGCCGAAAGGCAATGACGCCGTACGACGGCGAGATCGAGAACCCAATTCCGTCGGTGGCGGCAATCTGCGTGTATCCGAACCTCGTCCCGGTGGCACGCGAAGAGCTGGCCGGTTCGTCGGTCCGCATCGCATCCGTTGCCACTGGTTTTCCAAGCGGTCAGTTTCCGTTGAGCGTTCGACTGGACGACGTCCGTCAGGCCGTCGCGCTCGGTGCGGATGAGATCGACATGGTCATCAACCGCGGCGCATTCCTCGCGGGACGATATCACGAAGTTGAAGATGAGATTCGCGCAATCCGCGAAGCGTGCGGCGATGCCCATCTCAAGATCATTCTCGAAACGGGCGAACTCGAAACGTATGAGAACGTTCGGCGCGCCAGCGATCTCGCGATCGATGCTGCGGCCTCGACCGGACCACTGACCGATGGCGCGGTGTTCATCAAGACGTCGACCGGCAAAGTGTCACCTGCGGCCACGATGCCCGTCACGCTCGTCATGCTGGAAGCGATTCGTGATCATGCCCGCGCGACCGGCGTGCGCATTGGCATGAAACCCGCAGGCGGCATTCGCACGGCGAAACAGGCGCTGCACTATCTCATCATGGTGAAGGAAACGCTGGGCGATGCGTGGCTCACGCCGATGCTGTTCCGCTTCGGTGCGTCCAGCCTGGCGAACGACTTGCTGCGTCAGATCATCAAGCAGGAACGCGGCACCTACATGGCCGGCTATGACTTCTCGGAAGCGTGAGAAGAGCTCTCAGCTCTCAGCTGTTAGCTCACAGTAGTCTGGACCCGTGTAGGCCGGGTTCTGCTGAACCCGCCGATGAATGACATTCTGAATGAGCAACGACGAACAGGTCTATCCGCGCTACACAACCATGGGCTTACGAATTCGTCATCGTTCGGACAACGGAGAACGGTGGACGGTCAACGCCGGGTTCAGCAGAACCCGGCCTACTGACAGCTGAAAGCTGAGGGCTGCTAGCTGTTCACCCACTGACCATCAGCATCGCGCTCGACCTCGCGATACAGCGTGTCGCGTTCGACCGGCG
>JBCCFX010000271.1:0-4024 GCA_039029515.1 Planctomycetota bacterium | reverse complement strand
GTAACACCTGCCGCCGCACGGTCAAGAGACCTGATGCAGGCTGTTCCATCCTTGCCCCGGACAACGGTTTATGGGTCCGGCCGACCGAGCGTCACTTGGCCTCGATCCACGTCTCCGACCATGCCACGCCGACCTTCAGCGGTACGCGGAGATCCATCGCCGCTTCCATCCGCTCGGCCACGAACGCCCCCACTGCCTCGGCCTCGGCCGCCGGCGTTTCGAAGACGAGCTCATCGTGAATCTGGAGGAGCAGCCGGACGTCCGGGTGAACTGCGGGCATGCGTTGATGGAGATCAATCATCGCCAGCTTGATCAGATCTGCAGCACTGCCTTGCACGACCGTGTTGATCGCCGTGCGCTCCCCGAGCGCGCGACGCTGCGGATTGCGATCCATGACTTCCGGCACCGCCCGGCGGCGCTTCATCATGGTCTCGACGTATCCCTTTTCCGTCGCCTGCTGGACGCACGCATCCAGGAACTCGGTAATGCGTGGGAAGCGCGCTTTGTACTCCGTGATGATGCGCTCCGCTTCCGACACCGGCGTGTCCGGACCGAGCCGGCGCGCCAATCCAAACGGCGTAATGCCGTACACGATGCCGAAGTTCACCATCTTTGCGGAATTACGCTGCGCGCTGTCAACATCGTCCTTCGCGACGCCAAACACTTCTGCTGCGACAGCAGTGTGAATATCTTCGCCACGCCGAAACGCTTCGATTAATCCCTCATCACCCGAGAGATGGGCAAGGATGCGCAATTCGATCTGCGAGTAATCCGCGGTGAGCAGGACGAAGTCATCCTTCGCGCGGAACGCTCGACGAATCTCACGCCCGACCTCGGTGCGAATCGGGATGTTCTGGAGATTCGGATCCGATGAACTGAGTCGACCGGTCGCTGTTCCCGCCTGATGGAATGATGCGTGCACGCGGCCGGTTTTTTCGTTGATGGCATCCGTCAACGCTACGAGATACGTGTTCACGAGCTTCGTGAGCTGCCGGTATTCAACGATGCGGTTCGGAATGTCCGTCGTGACCGTCGGATCGGCGGAGAGCTTTTCGAGCACTTCGATGTCCGTCGATGGTCCGGTCTTGCCGCGCTTGACGACCTTCAGGCCAAGGCCGGGCGGATCATCCTCAGGATCGTTGAACAATGCGCCCGCAAGTTGTTTCGGTGAATCCGGATTGAACGGATGTGGTGCATCATCGATGATCGACTGCCGCAGCGCATCGATGCGCTCGGTCAGACGTTCACGCTGTCGATCCAGCTCATCGGCATCGACCAGAATTCCGTTGTATTCCATCTCGGCAAGGACATCGATCAGTGGCATCTCCAGGTCATTGAACAGCGTTCGAAGCTGTGCATCGTCCATCGCCTTGTCCATCGCGCGCTGCAGTTGCAACGTGATGTCAGCATCTTCGGCTGCGTACGGCACCGCGCGACCAAGTTCGACGGTGTCAAACGTGCGCTGATGCTTGCCTTTGCCGATGAGATCCGTGATGGGAATGCAGCGGTGATTCAGCATCGCGAGCGCGAGGACATCCATCTTGTGACTCGACCGCGTTGCGTCGAGCACGTAGCTGGCGATCATCGTGTCGAACGCCATGCCGGTCATGCGAATGCCGTGCGCGCGCAACACGTTGAGATCGAACTTCAGGTGATGGCCGATCTTGCCCAACGATGCATCTTCGAGCAACGGACGCATCAGCTCGACAACGGTCTCGGTATCGAGATGTGACGATGGATCCGGCGACCGCGTCGGAATGTACGCCCCGGTCTCGATGTCAGCGGCCACGGAGATGCCGCACAGATTCGCGGACACCGCGGCGAGACCATCGGTTTCGGTATCGACGGCAAACTGACCAGCAGCGCGAAGTTCGGCGATCAGTGTTTCCAATTCATCACGCGTCGCGATCAGGCGATAGTCGCCCGAAGGTTCAGCGGGCGGCGGATCATCCTGCATCATGTCGAACAGCGATCCGGGCATGCCGCCATCGGACGCCGCCGATGTCGTGGTCGATTCGTCTGCCTCGGCTTTGGCTTCCGCGGATTCGCTCGAACCGCCCATGATCTGTTGCAGGTCCGAACGGAATCGGTTGAATCCAAGCTCCTCGAACATGGCTTCGCACAATCCGGCATCGATTTCCGATGGGTCGTAGCGAGCGTCATCAACCGACCAATGAATGTCGACATCGTCGCGAAGCGTCACGAGTTCTCGGCTGAGCGGAATCTGCTCGCGGGCGGCTTCGAGCTTCTCCTTGCGCTTTCCCTTGATCTCATCCAGCCGCTCATACAACGCATCAACTGAGCCAAACTCGAGAATGAGCTTCGCGGCCGTCTTCGGGCCAATGCCTTCCACGCCCGGCACATTGTCGACGGTATCGCCCATCAGCGTCAGCATGTCGACGACGTGGTGCGGCTCGATGCCTTCGACCTTGAACACACTCGACGGCGAGACGAGTTCATCCTTGTACGGGTCGTACATCTCGACGTCAGCATTGAGCAGTTGCGTGAGGTCCTTGTCACGAGACACGATGCGCAGCACATGATCATCATCGCTCTCATGCACGCGTTTCGCGATGGTCGCCATCACATCGTCGGCCTCAACGCCGGCCACGCCGATCACCGGGATCTTCAGGAAATTCAGGAACTCCAGACAGCGTTCGACCTGCGGATGAAAGTCATCTGGCGCAGCGTCACGATTGGCCTTGTATTCAGGATAAATCTCTGATCGGAATGTTTCGCGATCGCCCGAGACATCGATGACGACGGCAAGATATTCCGGCGGCTGCTCGCGAAGCAGGCGCAGCAGCATGCTGATGAATCCGAACGTGAGGTTCGTTGACTCCTTCGTCACCGGACTCGTCATACCGCCGCGAATGGCGTAGTACGCGCGGAAGAACTGCGCATGGCCATCGATGAGGACGATTCGTGATGCGTTTTCGTCAGGCGCGCTCATGCCGGCGCACCCTCGCTGGATGTCCATTGGGCGTGCAGCGCGCGAATATGTTTGAGATACGCATCGCTCGGTTTGACATCACGTCGTGCCATAACGGTATTCATGACATCGATGAAACGGTTGAGTCGATACGAGCGTTCACCGTCATCGGTCAGCCACGCAAAGCGCTGGACGGTGGCGGGTGGCGGCGCGGTGGAGGCAATCATGGCACCGGTGCCAAGCACCGTCCCCGTCATGATGCGTGTACCGATGGCCGTCTTGACGTGATCGCCTACGATCGCACCCAGGAATTGCAGGCCGGTCTTGTGTCGTGGACCATCAACATCAATGCGCATGGTGACATCGCCGTACGTGTTGAGCAGGTTGGAGTTCACGGTGCCGGCACCGAAGTTCGCCCACTTCCCGACCCAACTGTCGCCAAGATGTCCGTCGTGGCCTTTATTGGCGTATCCCTGGAAAATCGTGCCGCCGACTTCGCCGGCGACTTTGCACCACGGACCGATGACCGTATTCGCCTTGATCAGCGCGTGATCGAGCACCGTCGCGTGCGGGCCGATCGATGCCGGCCCACAGATGACCACACCCGGTCGTAACGTCGCGTGTTCGTGGACGATGATCTCGCCTTGTGAGGTATCGAACACCACATTCGGGAACAGCGTGGCGGACTGGTGGATTTCACACGGTGCGCTGCCGACGACCATCTGACGTCGGTCGTAGACCTTCTCCTGCAGGATGCGCGTCGACTCGATGTCCGAAGGAATCGTCTCCTTCATCATCGCCATGATGTCCCAGGGATAGCGATACAACACGCGGTCCTCGACGTCGGTCGTGCGCGTTCGCTCATGCAATTCGAGCGTGCTCAGAAAGTACTCGGCCTCCGCGCGACGCAGCAGCGCCGCGATCACGTGGCCGGTCGACTTCTCGATCATCGCTTCGCCGCTGTGGAGAGTCAGCTCAGGCGCGTCCGGATCGAGATCGATCACCGACGCCTCGTAGAATTCCGGCCCGCCGGTCGCCATGACGACGCTGTCGAAGATGGTGGCGTCCTGCCATGCCTGACCGCCATGGGCC
>JBCCFX010000270.1:0-4025 GCA_039029515.1 Planctomycetota bacterium | reverse complement strand
TAGTATTTTGAGATTTTGTTAAAACGGAAAACACTAGATTTGTTTAATAATACTGCTTAAAAGTAATGCCGTCGCGGGATTCGTGCGCGGGCGCATCGTCATCAGCATCGTGATGGGTATCCTGCTCGCCATCGGCTGGTTCTTTGTCGGCGTGCCGTACTCACTGATCATCGGGATCATCACCGGCATCTTCTGTGCCGTGCCGTACCTGGGTCTGGTTGGGCTGCCTGCAGCGATCCTGCTGTTGATCCTGCATCAGGGCACACTGCCCGATGCCGAGCAGACCGGACTGTTCATGTGCCTGCTTCTGCCGACGATCGTGTTTGTGGTCGTGCAGTTGATCGAAGGATACGTGTTGACACCCGCGATCGCCGGTAAGGCAACGAACCTCGATCCGGTATCGATTCTCGTGGCGGTCCTCGCCGGCGCGACGTTGCTCGGTGTTTACGGCATGCTTCTCGCGATTCCGATCGCAGCGTGCGGCAAGATTCTGCTCCTCGAAATCGTACGCCCGAAAGTGCGCGATTGGGTCGAGGGTCGCGCGGTCGATCCATTGCCGATTGATCGGGAATGACCGTTGTTCGTTATCCGTTTGTCGTTTTCCGTGTTCCGATCCGGTGACAAATCGTCATTCGGATAACGGTCAACGGACGACGAACAACGGTCTTACTTTCTCTTCTTGCGCTGTTTGAAGCCTGACTTCACACTCTGCGTCTTCGTCGAGCCTTTGCCGCCGAGCATCGGCATGCCCTTCAAGCCAGGCATTCCGTCCGGGCCAGCGGCGGCGAGTTCGCGCATCGCCTTCATCTTGTCCTTGCCCATGCCGCCCATCTGCTTGGTCATGTTCTGCATCATCTCAAACTGCTTCTTGAGACGATTCACTTCCTGCGCCGACGTGCCTGAGCCTGCGGCGATGCGCTTCGTGCGCGACTTGTTGAGTTGCTTGACGTCTTCGCGTTCGTCGAGCGTCATCGAGTTCACGATGCCTTCGAGCTGATCAAGCTGTTTGTCATCAACATCGATGTCCTTCAGCGCGCCGCCGACGCCGGGCAACATACCAAGCAACTGTTTCATTGGCCCCATGCGCCGAATGCTCTTCAGTTGCTTGAGGAAATCGTTCATCGTGAATTCGCCCTTGGCCATCTTGGCGGCGAGTTTCTCTGCTTCCTCTTCGGTGACTTCCTCTTGTGCCTTTTCGACCAGTGAGACGACGTCGCCCATGCCGAGGATGCGGCCCGCCATGCGTTCTGGATGAAACTCTTCGAGTGCTTCGTACTTCTCACCCACGCCTAGAAACTTGATTGGTGCGCCTGTGACTTCCTTGACGGAGAGTGCGGCACCGCCGCGCGTATCGCTATCGAACTTTGTCAGAATCACGCCATCGATGGCGAGGCGCTCATGAAACGCCTTGGCGGCATTGACGGCATCCTGGCCGACCATGGCGTCGACGACGAGGTAGATCTGGTGCGGTTTCAACGATCGGTTCACCGCATCGAGTTCGCCCATGAGGTCATCGTTGATATGGAGGCGACCAGCGGTATCGAGGATCAGGACATCGCACTTCTGCTTCCGCGCTTCCTTGAGTGCGCGCTGGCAGACGCCGACCGCAACGCCCACCGCTTTGCCGTACTCATCGCACTTTTCGGGCTCAGCGTAGAAGTGAACCTGCGCGTTCCCCTTGGCTTCGCGTGCGACCTGATCAACCACGAGGCGCAACTGCTCGACCGCAGCGGGGCGCTGGAGGTCAGCCGCTGCGACCATCGTGTGTTTGGCGCGGCGTTTGAGATAGGCGGCGAGCTTGCCGCACGTCGTGGTCTTCCCCGAACCCTGCAGGCCACACATCATGATGACCGTCGGACCCGGGTCGACGAACATGATCTGCGATTCGGCCGTGCCCATGAGTTCGACAAGTCGACGGTGCACGATGCCGACCATCTCTTCGCCGGGCTTCAGGCTCTTGGTGACATCGGTGCCGACCGCATCCTGCACGATCTGATCGCAGAACGACTTGACGACATCGAGATGCACGTCGGCTTCGAGCAGCGCCGTACGGACATCGCGCATCGAATCGCGGATGTTGTCTTCAGTAATGCGACCGCGGCCGGAAAGATCCCGGAACGCTTTGCCGAATCGATCGGAAAGATTGTCGAACATGATGACCTTCAGCATGAGACGAGTGAAGGTCAGGGTGCCGTTGACCGCAGCGGCGAGATGGTAGATCGGTGTCGTGTCGCAATCAAGGTGTGGTGAAGATTTCGATCATGAAGCCGATGCTGCAGAGCGCAAGCAACGCCAGAATCGCATTGAGAAACGTGACGCCGAGAAAGGTCAGGACGGGATCGACGCGACCGCTCTGGTGCGTTCGCCGGTATCGCAGCATGCGTTTCGATTCGTGGATGAGCGTCCACACCGTCAACACGCCGATCAGCGCGACGATGGCGGTGCAGACGATCGAGGGATTGGGTTTGATCCACTGATCCATCGGAAGCAGCATGATGAGCGCGGCGGCGAGCATGAGCGCGCCGGGCGACAACGTCTGCACAGTTCGTGGCGGCAAAGCGCCGGCGCGGCGAAGGATGTCCTGGTTGATCGATGCACCGCATTCACTGCAGGAGATCGTCTTGCCCGCGTGAATGTCGACCGCAACCGCGCGAAGGTCGTAACCACAGGATGGACAATTGAGTGAGCGCAGCATGTTGACCTTTGGGATGCTGGCGTAAACCTACAGCAACGTGATGACCAGGAGAGCGAACGGCAGCATGACAACCGTGACGACCAGGCACAGGCACAGGTTCATCGCAACAACGAGCACCATGGCTTCAATGCGTCGTGCCACTGACTGCGGTGGCTTCGCCGTGCTCTGCGTCCAGACGGTCAAGGCGAATGTCAAGAGCCACGCGGCGAACATGATGGCAAGGACTTCGATCGATACGATTTGTGCTCGCACCATACTCCCGACCGCAAGGACAACGGGAAACGCATATGTGGGCAGCAGCGTTCGAATCAGGTCAGCGCGGCCTGATGTTGAGGACATGGCACGGATGTCACCGGCTCGACTCTCTCGCCCACATTCCGGACAACAGATGGTCATGTCGCCGACCACCTTGTCATTCATATGAGTCCGAAGGTCGTAGCCACAGGATGGACATCGGAGTGATGTGTGCATGCTCACGTTCTGTATGTCACCACTGATACACCGCAATGGCACACAGGCCAATCGCCAGAATCGCGGCGATCGCAAACGCAACAAACGCGCCGAGCAGGTTATATCCCAGCACGTCGAAAATGCGAAACGCGCGTGATTCGAGTGTCGAATGGCGGTCGGGGCGACTGAAGTGGAGACACGTCCAGGTCAACCACGCGACCCAGGCAAGCGGGATGGCGAAAAGGGCAATGCGCTGCAGAATCGATGGCGGGATGATGGATGTGATCCCGATTGCGATGAGGACCACGGGGGCGGTCAGGCCCGGAACGATTCGACGAAAATAGCCTCGAGGCCGGCTCGCGTTGGCAACGATGGCCTCGACGGTCGCCACGTCGCCGCACTCAGGGCACGCAACCGTATCAAAGTGATGCGCGGCGTTGTGAATGTGTGGCGTCAGGTCGTACCGGCACGACATGCATCGCAGATTCAGCTCATCGATGTACGGGGGAAGCATCGGTGGTCGCATAGCATCGTCGGACATCACCCATTTGATACGCCGGCTTTGGTTTTCTCGTTCGATGAGATGTGCTCGCCGAGTCGATCTCGCATGATCTCGATGGCGGCCGGATTCTGATCGATCAGGATGAACTGACGCCCGAGATCGGCCGCCGCCGCACCGGTCGTCCCACTCCCGGCAAACGGATCAAGCACGACGTCGCCTTTCTGTGAATGGACGTTGACGATGCGTCGCAGCACACCGAGCGGTTTCTGTGTCGGATAGCCGGTCTTCTCGGGCCCGTTGGTGGGGACGATGGTGTGCCACCAGACATCAGTGGGCGTCTTCCCGCGGGCAGCCTTCTCAGCTGTGACGAGTCCGGGC
>JBCCFX010000269.1:0-4071 GCA_039029515.1 Planctomycetota bacterium | reverse complement strand
TCTGATCGCAACGCGGAATGCAACTGACATGCGCTCGGAGCGATGTCGGCACACACGCCAGATCAGTCACGTGTGATCTCGTATTCAACGACCGCGCCCGCCTCAATTTCGAGGCGGGCGTTTTCGCGCATGCCAACCTTCTGCATGACGCGAATGGACGCCGTGTTCTCGACCAGCGCAAGGGCCACCAACCGCGTCAGGTCCAGCGTCGTGAACGCATAGTCGATCAGAGCCCGCGAGCCTTCAGTCGCGAAGCCGCTTCCCCAGTACGACCGACCGAGTCGATACCCCAGCGCGATCGCGTCATCACTGAGTGGTTCAGGCTTCAGGTGAAACCACCCGAGGAATGCGCCGTCATCACGCCGCTCTGCTGCCCAGAATCCCAATCCCTGGCTCAGGGCGTACAGCCGCTCGATTCGAGGAATCAGATCCGTGGCGACCTGCTCGCGCGATGGCGGATCGGGCATATGCACGTATCGACGGACCTCCGGGTCGGCGTCCAGCTCGACGAGGTCATCGACATCGTCGATGGTGATGTCTCGCAGCCGCATGCGTTCGGTGGTCAACAGCATCTGAGCCATGGGGAATCCTCCGCCGGTCGCTCGTATCCGCCTATCACGGCGTGACCGCATACACTACCTGACCATGGACCGCGCATCTTCCGTACAACTGCTGGTCATGGATGTCGACGGCGTGCTGACCGATGGCAGCATCATGCTCGACAACCATGGCAACGAGATCAAACGCTTTCACGTTCGTGATGGTGCCGGGCTCCGGCTGTGGCAGCACGTCGGCTACGCCACGGCGATCATCACGGGTCGGCGTGGCATGGCATTGCGTCATCGTGTGAACGAACTCGGGATCGATCATGTCATTCAGGGGTCAACCAACAAGGCGCAGGATCTGGAAGACCTCGCCGAAGATCTCGATCTTGATCTGAGCGAGATCGCGATGATCGGGGATGACCTGCCGGATCTTGGGGTGATGAAGTGCTCGGGATACCCTGTCGCAGTCGCGGATGCGGCGGCGGAAGTCCGTGCGGTCGCTGACTACGTCACCACTGCACCAGGCGGTCGCGGTGCGGTCCGCGAAACGATCGAACACCTGCTCAAGGCGCGCGATGAATGGAAAGTCGCGCTGCGGATGTACGGATGAACGACTCCATGACCAGCGAACGCGAAGCGCTGCTCGGCGATCCGCCGGCACCGGCATCGCCCCCGCCACCACCACGACGTCAGGACAGCGGCCTGCGCAAGACCGCCCCATTGATCGTCGCGAGCGTGATTCTCGCCATGATGCTGTTCGTCGTGGTCATCAGCATTGATGAACCTGACACCGCTGTGGCCACAAACGATGATGACCCGTTTGCCAACGTCGAGACGCTGACCGTGCCACAGCCGCTCGACGTCGATGCCATGGATGAGAACGGCGGGCTGGTCCCGGATTCATTTGAGCCTTCACTTCCGGAAGGTGGTTGGATTCAGACCACCAACGAACAAGGCCAACTCGCCCAGCAGTATCGTGCGGATTCCCTTGACCCGAACCCCGACGGCGCACGCACCGGGAGCGTCTCGATGCGCGGCCTGGAAGCGCAACTCTACGCCGACAACGGCCGCGTCACCGTCATGACCGGCGACCAGGCACTGGTATACGCGCCCAATAATGTGCTCAATGATGGCACGATCACCGGCAACGTCGTGATCCGAATCTTCGAACCCATCAATGGCGCCGTGGATCTCGAAGCGCACGAGCCCGAGGTTGAGATCCGTACGAGTTCCGCGTCATTCGACAATTTTTCTGGCGAGATCAACTGCGACGGCGTCATTGATGTGCAGACTGCGCAGGCACACTTCCGCGGCGAACAACTTTTCGTCACCATCAACGAAGCGCAAGGACGCATCGAGTATCTGCGTATTGATACCGTCCAGTTCATCCGTCTGATCGCGGATGAGATGACACAGACCGCGGCGCATCGGCCTGCCCCGCATCGTGCCGCGCAATCGACCATTGTCCCGGTGACGTCGCGCCCGCGGATGCACAGCATCGTGCAGAATGAGCCACTTCAGTTCTACGTCGCAACGCTCGATGTACGTGTGCGCATTCAACAAGGCGCGCCGGAAGTCTGGCGCGAAGCGACCGGCGACCAGATGCGCCTCGTGTTTTCGTTTGACGACAGTGACGATGCAGATTCGACCGCTGATCCCGAAGTCGCCGCGGCACGTCCGACTGGACCACTCAATCTGCGCGAGGCGCTTGCATACAGCAGCATCGGATCACTGCAGGATCGCACCGATGGCCTCTTTCAGCCGACATCGCCCGACGACGTGATCACGGTGACGTGCGATGGCCCGTTGGTCATGGTGCCCGCGACACGTGACACAGATCGCCTTGCGGGTGCCGATCACATGCGGCTTGATCTCGCCGGCGCGCCTGTCACGTTACGCGACGATATGGAAGCGCTGGATACAACATGCGGCAGCGTCTCCATCGAGGGACCGCAGGAGCGTCTGACGCTTCGTGCCAGCGACGAGTTCCCGGTCACGGTGGCCAGCCCCGATCTCGATGCTCACGGCGAATTGTTCTTCTTTGATCGCACGGCGGCGACCGCCGGCTTTGCCGGTCCGGGCTGGATGCTCCCGCGTGATCCTGATCGGACGTCCGCACGCGACGAAGCCACGAGCGGTCTTCGTATCGCGTGGACACACCAGGCCGACTTCGACCTCGTGAACACCGACGACCGCGAGCGCATGTCGATTCGCCATGCTCACCTGGACGGTGCGGTCGATATCGAGAGTGATCGCGGTCGAATCGTCTGCAACACACTCGACCTCGCACTCACGGTCAACGACGCCGGTGACACGATCCCGCAGATGATGCTCGCGATCGGCGCCGTGCAGGCCCAGGACGATCGGGTCTCGATTCGCGCCGAGGAACTAGAGGTCGCGTTCGACGCAGCTGATGGCGCACCGCGCGATGAAGATTCGACGCCGGTCTTCGGCGGAACGTCGCGCGTTCGTGCGATGACCGCGCGAGAGGATGTCCGGCTCGTTCTCGCCGATGGATCACGGACGTTTTCGGATGAGTTGTTCGGCGAGACGACCGAAGAGACGATTCGCTTGTCCGGCGAACAGGTCTTCATCGTGACCGATCGAATGCTCATGCGGTGCCAGCATCGACTGGATGTGCATCGCCAGAATGGCATCGTCTGGACCGATTGGCCCGGCACGGCGCACGTCTTCGACACGCCGATCGCGTTGCCCGCCGGCGCTGAACCGGTTGCCGTCATCGATCAACTGTTCGACACGGAATCGCATCCGACCGATCTTGCGGTGCGGTGGACCGACGGCATGACCGTCACGTTTACCGAGCCCGAGGATGAGGACGGCGATCCGATCATCACCGGCGTGTACTTTCGTGGCAACGTCGACATCGAAGCACCGGAAGGCCGCATGAACGGCGACGAAGTGGACCTTGCCCTCGCCGCCGGCCCGGATGGTTCAGCCCAGCCCACACGACTTCATGTCGTGGGCCGCGTTGCCGCCCATGACGCGGATCTCTCGTTGTGGACTGACGATCTCCTCGTCACGTTCCGTCCGGATGTCGCAACCGATGACTCAACGGAAACAACGCCGGCTGACCGTGAACCGATCTTCGGCGCGGATACGGATATTGACACGTTCACTGCAGATGGCCGCGTACAGGTCCTGCTCGAGAACGGTTCGCGCGTCTTCGCGGACCGACTCGTCGGCAGCGCGCCGCAACAGCGCGTCGATCTGTTCGGCGAAGACATCACGATCGTGTCTGACCGACTTCTGCTGCAACGCGGCACGCGATACGAACTCCGAAAGTCAGATGGCGTGATGCGCGGGTTCGGTGTCGGTGAAGCGCGGATCTTCGCATCGTCCATCATCGACAACGTACGCGACCGAATCGATCCACCGACGATCGACGACATCGACGCGGACCCGGACGTCGTGACCACCTGGACCGAGTCGATGCGGTTCGATAACACGTTCAACAACGGCGCGGGTGCTCTTGACCTCGTCGGCGATGTGCGATCGGAATCCCGGC
>JBCCFX010000268.1:0-4093 GCA_039029515.1 Planctomycetota bacterium | reverse complement strand
GTCGGAGCGCGCAGCGCGCTGGCTTGAGCACCATGGTGTTAGGGTCGCGCGTCATGATGATGGGACCGTGAACGCGAGCATTGAGATCTCACCGACGACGGCGCTTGATGCCGATGACCTCGGCAGCGCTGAATTGCCGGACGCGATTGAGCCTGGTGCATCGGTGGTGATGTAGGACCGTTGTTCGTTGACCGTTATCCGTTTTCCGAATCAGAGACTGAGAACGGATAACGACAAACGGAAAACGACGAACGATAAACGCTCAACTTTCATACTCCTTCAGGAATACCATGAACTGTCGGCGGTGTTCTTCTTCATCGCCGAGCAGGGTGATCGCGAGATCCTGCGTGACATAGTCGATCCCATCGGTCGCGCGGATGATCTCTTCGTATCCCGCGATCGCCGAGTCTTCGGCGTCGATGACACCCTTGATGACGGCGACCACATCGGTTGACGATGCCGGTGGCTGCGCGGTGGATTGGGTCATGGTCATCGCCATCGAGCCGGGCACGCTGCCGCCAAGCGTCTTGATCCGGCGGGCGATCGTCTGGGCGTGTGTGAGTTCCTCGGCGACGTCGGCCTGGAGAGCCGCCTTGATCTCCTCCGCACGGACGCCGTCGAGGTTGACGGCGTTGGCGATGTAGTTCATGACCGTCTCCAACTCGGCGTGATAGGCCGTGATCAGCAATTCGACGATGCGTTGACGGTCGGTCTCGCTGGCGGGCATGGGCTGGACTCCTGCGTGAAGGACTGAGAATCGCGTTCGTGGCGGCAGTCATGATCGCCCCGCACACCTTGGACGCAGGATGCGGGCGGTGGTTTCACGTTGGTTGCCGGGACGCCGAGGTCCGTGTCGATTGGTGGGATACGGACAATGATCAGCACCAACCGCTACACTTTCCAGTTCCGGGTCTTTCGGACAGGAGATATCGATGCGAGCCGTGGTAACGGGACAGATTGGTGTTGAGAAGCAGCCGTACCTCGAAAAGGTCGTCAAGCAGGGCGGCCAGCGCGGCGATCGAATCGAGTTATTCCACGTTGGCAAGATGATGTATCAGGAAGCGCCTGACCTTCGTCCGGGCCGCATCCTTGATCTGCCGCTGAGTCGATTGAACGCACTGCGTCGCGCTGCGTTTAAGGACATCATCGCCGATACCACGCCGATCGATGACCATCAGAACATCGTCGTCAACACGCACGCGACGTTCCGGTGGCGACACGGTTTGTTCAGTGCCTTCGACTTCGACCAGATGGAGAAGCTGCAGCCGAACATGATGATCTGTCTCGTGGACAACATCGAGATGGTGCATCACCGTCTGCACGCGGATCACGACATCGATGCCACGCTCAAGGATTGCATGGTCTGGCGCGAAGAGGAAATTCTCGCGACGGAACTGCTGGCGCAGGCGCTCGGCTGTCCCAATGAGTTCTACATTCTCAGTCGCGGTCGACAGGAAGACACGCTCGAGACGGCGCTGCGCCTGATCACGAAGCCGGAGATGAAGAAGGTCTATCCGAGCTTCCCGATGAGCCATGTCGTTGACATGCCAGATGTGCTTGCGGAGATCGATCACTTCCGTGCTGAACTGGCAAAGCACTTCATCGCGTTTGATCCTGCCGATGTGGACGAGAAGCTGCTGCTCGATCGTGCGATCGAAGCCGCACGTGATGGCCGTGACTTCATCGACGTCGAAGCGCATTCGTTCGGCGGACGTGAAGGCAGCGATCAGATTCGCGTGTCGGTGCGCGAAGTCCTCGACATTGCCGGCGACATCGACGGCCAGATCTACATGCGTGACTTCAAACTGATCGATCAGTCAGACATGATCGTCTCGCTCGTTCCGGAACTCCCGGGCGGCGTGCCGGGCTTGTCGTCAGGCGTCGAGCGTGAACTGCAGCATGCGTGGGAGCACACCAAGGAAGTCTACGTGGTGTGGAAGCCGAAGAAGAACCCGAGCCCGTTCATTACCGAGACGGCGACGCGGATCTTCCGTTCGGTCGATGAAGCCCTGAATTACTTCGAAGAGGCCGGCATGTTTGCCGAGCGAAATCTGTTCGGCCACTAAGCATTCGCGCCCAGCAGCATCGCATCGTGCACGCTGGCGCACGTGACTCCCATGCCGCGCTATAAACTCACGGTTGCGTACGACGGAACTGACTTCCACGGGTGGCAGAAGCAACATCCGCCAGGCTGTGAACCGTTGCGGACCGTGCAGGGCGTGATGGAAGCCGCGGTGCAGACGGTCGTCCGCGAAGACGTGAACATCATTGGCGCATCGCGGACGGATTCCGGCGTGCACGCGCGCGGCCAGGTTGTCGCCTTCTCCACCTGGACACGCATCGAGCCCCGGCGGATGGTGATGGCGATCAACAGTCGCCTGCCGGACGATGTGCAGGTTCGTCACGTTGAGATCGTGCCGGAATCATTCGCGCCGATCACGGACTGTACGAGCAAGGGCTATCGGTACCGGTTGGCATTCGGACGACGGAAATCTGCGCTCAGGCCGCTCTTTGACCGGCACATCACGGCGTGGACAGCGTATGAGCTGGATGTCGAACGCATGCAGGCGGCTGCGGAGCATCTCGTGGGCGAGCACGACTTCGCCAGCCTCACACGATTGCATCACGGTCGCGAATCCACGGTGCGAACGATCCATGCGTGCTCGGTCTCACAGGTATCCGCGCGTCGGTGCGCCATCGATGTCTCCGGCAGTGGCTTCCTGTACAACATGGTCCGCATTATTGCCGGCACGCTGCTGGAAGTTGGGCGCGGCGCACTGCAGCCTGATGACATCCCGGGCGTGCTTGACGCTCGCGATCGACGTGCTGCCGGTCCGACGATGCCGCCCGAAGGTCTCAGCCTGATGTGGGTGGCGTATGAGGGGGAGGAGAGTAGAGAGTAGAGAGTAGAGCGTAGGAAGAAGGCAGAAGGAAAGAGGCAAACGGCTAACGACAACGACCAACGGTCTACGACACACGGACGACGAACAACGGAATACGCTCATTCGCATCATGCACATCTCAACCCGGCTGATTCTCGGTGGTTCGCAGGAGAACACCGTATTGTCGTGTGAAGGTCAGGCGGATGAAGGTCATGACGTTGCACTTGTCTACGGTCCGATCTTCGGGCCGGAAGGATCAATGAAGGCGCGAGCGGAATCGCACGGCGGCATCGAACTCATCGAAACACCTCGCCTTGTGCGCGAACTCGCGCCATTCAAGGATTGGCGTGCGTATCGCGACCTGCGGGCGATCATCCGCGATTGGAAGCCGGATGTCGTGCACACGCATTCATCCAAGGCGGGCATTGTGGGTCGTTGGGCGGCATGGCGCGAGCGCGTTCCGGCGGTGATTCACACGATTCACGGGCTTGCGTTCCATCCGTATCAATCGCGATGGAGGAATGCAATCTACATCGCCGCCGAGCGCTTTGCCGCGAAACGATGTCATCGCATTGCCTGTGTCGCCGAAGCAATGCGCGATCAGGCGCTTGCGGCGGGCGTCGGTCGAGCGGATCAGTACGACATCGTGTATTCCGGCATGGACGTTGATCAGTACATCAATCCGGGCGTATCCAGCACTGATGTCCGGGCGGAACTCGGGCTTCCCGACGATGCATTCGTGGTCGGTACGGTCGCGCGGCTGGCAGAATTGAAGGGTCATGACGACCTGCTCGATGCGACTGCTGACATGCTTCGTGATCATCCATCGATGTATCTGCTCTGGGTCGGTGATGGTTGGTGGCGTGAACGGCTGTTTGCGCGGATCGGCGAACTGGGACTCGACGGTCGCGTGATCACCACCGGATTGGTGCCGCCCGATCAGGTTCCACGCTATCTCGCCGCCATGGATTGCCTTGTGCACCCGAGCTACCGTGAGGGTCTTCCTCGAACGGTCACGCAGGCACTGCTGGCAGGGCGCGCTGTGGTGGCGTACGACGTCGATGGCACGCGTGAGGTCTGTCGCGAGGGTGAGACAGGAAAGCTCATCGCGCCGGGCGACATCGCGGCGTTGCGAACGGCATTGCAATGGATGCTGGATCATCCGGAAGAACGCACGGCCATGGGCGCGCACGGACAGGAGATGTTTCGGG
>JBCCFX010000267.1:0-4098 GCA_039029515.1 Planctomycetota bacterium | reverse complement strand
TTGTTCGGTCACGCGCATCGTGCCGAGTTCCGCGGCCAGCGCACCGCCGACGCGTCCCGCCACCATGACCGCGGCGAGCACAGGTCCGATCTGTCGGGTGACCGACACACTGATGACGCCGCCCAGTCGAGATTCCTGCCCGATCGAAGCAAACTGATCGTAGCTCTCCAGCGCCAGCACCATGCCGATGAACGCCCCGGTGATTCCGACAACGGGAATCGAACGGACGCCGACGTTGAACAGTTGAGGTGAAAGCAGTCGCCAACGTAGCCATCGGCCGGGATGCAGTAGCAGACTATGAACCGCATCGAGACTGAATCGTGCGAACTGTCCAAAGGCAACGATCGTGGTGACGATCGTCCAGCCGGCATTGCTGATTGGCGCGGTCAGTGCTCGCATGGATGCTCAAGGATACGCGGAAGGGCGAACGACCGCGGGCATGTGTGCATGAGGCCAGCGCGAAAAAAGCCCCCGGCCGAAGCCGGGGGCGTTGGAGTCACATCAGACCCGAATGTCATCGGGGCTTGTTCTCATCGCTCGATTCAGAGCGGGCAGACACCAAAGTTGTTGATGATGCCAAGGATGTCATCGATGTTGATGATGCCGTTACCGAACGTGCCATCGCCGTTGTCCGGTGCGTTGTCGCACGGGCCGCCGGGCTGACCGAACGAGTTGATCACACCGAGGAGGTCATCGATGTTGATCACGCCGTTGCCGAAGGTGCCGTCACCGTTATCAGGTGCACAGTCCCACGGGCAAGGTGTCGAGACGACGCATGAGTCGTTGGCCGACGCCGGCGTATCGTTGGAGTCGATCGAGAACGGATCGAACTCACCTCCGACGAACTGTGACGGATCGTTCGAGCAGCGGTATGCGTGTGCAGCCACAACTTCGAACTGGGTCTTACCGGCGGTGATCGTCTGTGCAGGCACCACGGGGAAGCCTTCACCTGCGGCGTACGAGAGATTCTCGCACGGTTCCGCAGCACAGCTCAGCAATGACACACCGTCAACGATTTCGCCCCACGGCGGGTTCGCGTCGATGAGTGCGTCGTCGTCGAGGTCAATGTCATCACCGATCGCACCGGTGAAGTTCGTCACGAGGAGGAACGTCACGGTGTCGCCGTTCTCGAACGCGAGCGTACGGACCGCATCGATGTCACCAGCAAGCGTGAACGTGTCGGCGGTGATCAGGAACAGACCATCCGCAGGCACCGTCAGCGGTGCACCCGTGTTCACGGTCAGCGGAATGATGTTATCGATCGCACCACCGGCACCATCGTTGAAGCCGGACGGCGGATCGCTGATCGCGATGAACGTCAGGCCCTGGAGCGACGTACCCGGCAGACCTGACAGTTCGATGTACTCATCGACGTCAGAGCCTGGCTGATCGATGCGGACTTCGTTGATAACCAGACCAGCAGGCGCTGCGACTTCGCAGTTGTCCTGGATGCCGTTCATGTTGGCATCGGGGTCGGTATCACAGGCATCGCCGATGCCGTCGAGATCGCAGTCTTCCTGCTGCGGGTTCGCGTCCATCGGACAGTTGTCTTCCGCATCCGGGATGCCGTCCATGTCCATGTCCGGCGCGGTTGCGGCACAACCCGGGAACGGCGTGCCGTCAGAGAACGTACCGGCGGAACCGCCGATGATCGTCTCGGTGACGTACATCACACCGATGATTTCCGGGCTGAGGACGTACGAGACAGCCTGACCCGAACCACCGATGGTGGCCTGGGTGACGATCTCGCCCATGTCGTTTCGCAGGGTGACGGTTTCGCCACCGTTGCTCAGACCGAGGCCGCCGGACGACGCAATCTGCGCGACCGAACCACCGAACTGACCGACCGCTGTACCGCCACCGAAGATGACGATGCCACAGCCGTCATCGACGACTGAACCGACCGGGAACACGTGACGGTTGTCGTTGGCGGCGTCGCCAAGCGTCCAACCGGTGATATCAAGCGAACCACCCGAGTTGTTGACGAGTTCAACGTACTCATCGTCGGACTCATTGGAGACACCGTCGTTATTGGTGTCATCGTTGTTGCCAGAGTCGACGTTGGCGTGGATCTCGTTGATGAAGATGCCGGGGTTGGCGGCTTCGCACTCATCGGGGAGACCGTTCATGTTGGCGTCGGTACTGGTCATGTCTGCAATGTCGCACTCATCGGGCACGCCATTCGTGTTGCAGTCATTTTCCGGGTCGATGCAGTCATCGGGAACGCCGTCCATGTTGCAGTCCAGGCTGGTCATGTTCGCGATGTCGCAGGCATCAGCAACGAGGTTGCCGTTGCAGTCCGGCTGGCACTCATCGGGGACACCGTTTGCGTCGCAGTCGGTGCTGGTTTCGCCGTTGCCGTCCGGATCAGTGATGTCAAGGTCGCAGGCATCACCCACGCCGTTGTTGTTGCAGTCGAGCTGCGCCGGGTTGAACAGCGGGCAGTTATCGAAGGCATCCGGATGACCATCGCCATCCATGTCCGGCAGCGGAGCGATGCAGCCGCCCATGACCCACTCTGAACCATCGACGCGAACGCCAGGCGACTGAATGCCGACCGCGCCAGCGACGCCGGTCTGACCGATGTACAGACCGGTGAGTTCCGGGCTGCGGTTGATGGATTCGTTCTCGACTGAACCGTCGTACGAAACCGTCGCAAGGACAGTCACTTCATCGGGGAGGAGCAGCGTGACCGTATCGCCACCGTTGTTCAGACCGAGCGAACCGCTGGATGCGGTCTGCACGATCGCGCCACCGAAGTTGTTGATCGGCGGGTTGCCGCCACCGAACACCACGATCGCGCAACCGGCGTCAAGCACGGTGCCGGCCGGGAAGATGTGGCGAACGCTGAAACCATCAGCGATTCGATAGTCAGACATGTCGATCGCAGCACCGGTCGTGTTGACGATTTCGACGAATTCGTCATCCGACGTATCAGACACGGTGTCCTGGTTCGCGTCGCCGGATGCATCAGGCGCCGGGTCGTACAGGATTTCGTTGATCGACAGGTCGGTGATGGTCTGACAGAGGTCGATGACGCCGTCCATCGGGCTGACGTCAAGGCTCGGGTTGCTGTCGATATCGCAGACATCGCCGATGCCGTTCATATCGCAGTCGAGCTGATCAGGGTTCGGGAGCGGGCAGTTATCGAGGGCGTCGATGATGCCGTCCATGTCCAGGTCGGCACATGACAGGTTGGCGCCGCCCGGGGTGTCGGTGACCATCAGGTCGAAGGCGCCGACGAGGAACGTGCCATCCGGCGTGCAGCGGAATGCCTGCGCCGTCACGAACGGTCCATCGGGGCCGACCTGCGTCGCACTGTACGCGAGGTTCGGGCCACCTTCAGGTCCGACGAGCGCGACATCGTCGATGATCGCGGCCCATGGCGTGAGGTCGAGCGTACCGTCGTCGTTGGTGTCAAGGTCCTGGCCATCGGAACCGGCGAAGCCGGAGACGAGCAGGTGGGTGACGACGTCGTTGTTCTCGAAGTTGAGCGAGAACACGGCGTCCGCGGTGCCGAGCGCCGGGTCGAAGACCGACTCAGCGCCGACAAACAGACCGCTCAGCGGAATCGAGTTGCCGGTCAGGTCGACGACCGCTTCGATGACGCCCGAGCCGTTCATGCTGTCGTCACCGATGACGATATATGACAGACCGTCGAGCGATGCACCGGGTGCGCCGGCGAGCTCGAAGTATTCGCCAAGATCATCGTCGCCCGGGACGTTCACCCGAACTTCGTTGATCGTGATGCCACCGGCGAGTGCGACACTCGTCGCCATCGCCGTGGTACACAGACCGAACATATTGATAGTCCGATGCTTCATTTCGTTCCTGCTCCTCGTGAATGCAGTTGAGGGACCCATGACGGGAAGCGCACGCACCGCGCCATGGTTCGAAATCACTCGTTCGCAATACAGGACCAACACCTGTGATCGTGGTGGGGATCCAGCCTCGTAGAACCGCGATCGTTCTGCCGTCTGAGTCGTCGCACGCATGGCGTACGGCCGGCAGGAACGGTCGCGATCAGCTTGTCAGAATAGGGCGTTTCGAGAGAGGGTGAAAGCAAATTCGCGCAGAGTCACGACATCCTTACGAAAC
>JBCCFX010000266.1:0-4103 GCA_039029515.1 Planctomycetota bacterium | reverse complement strand
CGGACGCGACGACCGCTTCGGAAGTCGATGGTTGGGATTCTGTGGCGCACATCAACCTGATGTTCAGCATCGAAAGCGAGTTCGGCGTGCAATTCGCCGGCAACCAGCTTGCGGAGTTCAGCAACATCGGTGAGCTGAAGGTGTTTCTGGAATCGCGTGCTGCCAACGTCTGAGGTCATGTGCTGACCGACGTCGAGCTCGCCGGCTGCGGTAGTTCGATCGATGCATCCGGCGTGCCGGCGAGAATGTTCTCAAACAACCGAATGTGTTTGTCGACATGCATGTCGACCGCGTAGCGTTCGAGCACGGCGCGGCGACCATTGGCACCGAGTTCGGCACGCAGCGTGGTATCGTCGAAGAGTTGCGCAGTGTATTCGGCCATCGCATCGACATCCTCATAGGGCGCGATGAACCCTGCAGGGCCTTGTCGAATGACCTCGGGGAGTCCGCCGGTGTCGAATGCAACCGCCGGCGTGCCACACGACATCGCTTCGATCACGACGAGACCCTGCGTTTCGTAGCGGCTTGGCATGAGCAGCACGTCAGCTGCGCTGTACGCAAGCGCTTTGCGTTCATCTTCGTTCACGAATCCAAGTTCAACCGTGGGGATCTGCGTGGCATCCGCGATGTGATGGCCGCGGTGGCCGACCAGGAGCAGTGTGAGTTCGTTTCGCAGTGACTCGGGCAGGCGCTTGAGTGATTCGATGAGCAGGTCGCCACCCTTGAGCGTCGATTTGAGATCCACCGAACAGAACATCAGGACCGGGCCGTCGACGGGAAGTCCGAGTTCCCGACGCGCGGTCGCCTTGTCGATCGGGTGGTAGATCTCGGTATCGACACAGTTGTCGATCTGATGCAGCGGCAGGTGTCCGAGCATGCTCTGGCCGGTGAGGTCGGCGAGCCAGCGGCTGGGCGAGACCATGGTGAGGTTCTCGCTGCGTTCGAATGCGGCTTTCTTCATCTTCCAGGTCCACGCCGTGGCATCGCGTGCGACCGGCGGGAAGATGTCGAGTTGGGGGCATTGGCCGCACCCGGTGCGCCAGCGATCGCAGCCAAGGCTCATGGCGCAGTGTCCGGTGAGGCACCACATGTCATGCATGGTGCCGACGATGGGTTTCTCGCGCGAGAGTCTCGGCAGGGCCCGGTAGCTGAGGAAGTTGGTGTGCCACCCGTGGATATTGACGATGTCGGCGTTCCGGAACGCAGGCATCGATGGAATTTGATATGAGCTGAGGCAGTGGACGTCGTTCAGGCCAAGTCGCCAGGTGATGCGACCAAGCATGCCTTCGAGCCGCGTGGGGTCGGGGAGGAGCACGATCGAGTCATCATCAATGAGCTTCTTGCGACAGGCGATCGTCGACTCGACGCCCTTGGCCTGTAAACCCTTGTGGAGACGCCACATGGCGACAACGGCGCCGCTGCCGATCCGTCCTCCGTGTTCATGAATCAGCAGTACGCGCATAGCTCCCGTCCGTAGGCGTTCTGCGGGCGTCGCGTGACATGACGGTGTGTCGACGACGCGATCGAAGGGCGTTGCGTGCCGAGCGTTGGTGGGCCTCGTGGTTGCCCGACGGCACGGGGGTGCAAACGCTCATGGCACCCTGGCGCGATAAGCGCGCGGTTTCAACGTGGAAATGTATCGGCTAAGCTACCCGCTCACTCGGCGTCAAAGGGGCTGAATTGTCGGACGATCCCAACAGAACGGCCCATAATCGTCGATGGTCTGCTCATCCAGCACGGACAGACCGGAATCGCTGCCTTATGGCGGTGGTGCTTGTCTCGGGTCTGTCGGTGGCAACCGTGGTGTATTCCGGCAGTGTCCTGGTGGGGGTGGCAGCGTCTGGCCTGCTCATTCTGGCGCTGAATCGGTTCTTCCTGCCGACGCGGTTTGAGATCGATGAGGACGGGATCACCGCCCGCTATCCACTTCGTCGAGCTCGGCAGCGTTGGGGTGAGATTCGTCGGTGCGTCTCTGACCAGCACGGCGTCTTTGTCTCGACGCGAGCACGTCGCTCGCGATTCGATGCGTATTCCGGCATGCAGATTCTGCCTGGCGTGGATGGCTCGCCGACCGTTCCTGACATTGTTCAGTTGGTGAACGCTCATCGTGCGGGGGTGACGCACTGATGAAGTGGTTCCGCCATGCGTTTGCGGTTGATCCACCCGGACCGGCCGAGCCGACGACCGAGCAATCCGAGATCATCGACTGGATGTGCCGACAGGTGGTGAAACGTCATCTGAGCACGCCGGCATTGGTCGCGCTCGAAGTGAGTCGTCCGCTGAATTACGTGGGTTCGCAGACGATGCATGCGCTCGGTCCGATCATGTGGGCCGTCCTGCGTCAGCGCGGATACGCGGCATACCAGAACATCGCCAAGTTCCTCGAACATCGGGGATCCATCGAATACATCGTGCGCCGCATGGAAGAAATGGAAGCACGTGGCCTTGACGAATCGTCCGCTGATGATTCGGCGATCACGGAAGCGCAACGCCCTGAACCCTCATGACGAAGATTGATATCGACTCCATCAATGTGATTCTCGCCACGGACTGTGGTTCCACCACGACCAAGGCGATCCTGATTCAACGTGTCGACGGCGTATTCCGTCAGACTCATCGCGGTGAAGCGCCGACGACAGTGGAAGAGACGTTCGCCAACGTCACGATCGGCGTCGCAAATTCCGTGACGGAGATCGGTGAGCTTGCAGGACGCCGACTGATCGATGATGACGGTCGGATCATTCACCCGGCCACGGCGGATCAGGGCTGCGACATCTACATTTCGACATCCAGTGCTGGTGGTGGCTTGCAGATGATGGTCGCGGGTGTCATCGCCCAGATGACGGCGGCAAGTGCGAAGCGCGCAGCGCTCGGCGCGGGCGCGATCGTCATGGATGTCATGGCGGCCAACGACAAGCGGCGTCCGTACGAGCAGATTCAGCGCATTCGCGAACTTCGACCGGACATGATCCTGTTGTCGGGCGGCACCGACGGCGGGAATACGACGCAGGTTGTACAGCTTGCCGAGCGCATCGCGCCCGCGAAGCCACAGCCGCGCTTCGGCAGCGAGTTCACGCTTCCGTTGATTTACGCGGGGAATACGGAAGCTGCACCACTTGTGCAGGACGTTTTCGATGAGAGCATCGATCTGCAGGTCGTGGACAACATCCGGCCGACGCTGGAGCAGGAGAACCTCGGGCCGGCGCGCGATGCGATTCACGACATGTTCCTCGAGCACGTCATGGCTCATGCGCCCGGGTACGACATGCTGATGACATGGACCGATGCGCCGATCATGCCGACACCTGGCGCGGTCGGGAACATTCTTCAGCGCATTGCGACGGATCAGAACATCAATGTGGTCGGCGTCGATATCGGCGGCGCGACGACCGACGTGTTCAGCGTGTTTGATAAGACCTTCAACCGAACGGTGTCCGCGAACCTCGGGATGAGTTACTCGATCTCGAACGTGTGCGCGGAAGCGACGATGGCCAACGTGCTACGTTGGGTGCCGGTCGATATGGACGAGCGTGAACTGCGCAATCGCGTCAAGAACAAGATGATTCGGCCGACGACGATTCCGCAGTCCATGGAAGCGCTGATCTTCGAGCAGGCCGTCGCACGCGAAGCGTTGCGGCTTGCATATCAGCAGCACAAGGACTTTGCCACGACCCTCAAGGGCGTGCAGCAGCAGCGCACCGTGGGTGACACATTCAGTCAGCAGACCTCCGGGCAGACAATCGTCGACAACATGAAATTGGATCTGCTGGTCGCATCGGGCGGCGTGCTTTCGCATGCTCCTCGGATGCATCAGACCGCGATGATGTTGATTGATGCGTTTGAGCCGGAAGGTTTCACGCGGCTGGCCAAGGACAGCATCTTCATGATGCCGCATCTCGGCGTGCTTGCGGATGTGCATCCTGCAGCGGCGGTCGAGGTCTTTGAGCGCGATTGCCTGATTGAGCTCGGCACCTGTGTTGCGCCGAAGGGCGAAGGCAAGCCTGGCGCGACGTTGAATTCTTCAAATGGAAGGGGGATTGAAGGACGGAGGGGAGATTCTGCTGACATTTCATCAGCTTCTAAGGACATCAAATCTAGATTTG
>JBCCFX010000265.1:0-4187 GCA_039029515.1 Planctomycetota bacterium | reverse complement strand
GGTCAGCCGTTGCAGCATGGTGCTCAGATGATCAGTATTCGTCACCCGGTCAGGGCCGAACGAGCTGCTGGCGGTCCGAATGTCGCGACGCATGGCATCGAGCATCGGGATCAGCGATTCGGCAAGGTGGCCGGCAGTTGCAGACGCATCGATGGCGTCGATCCGGTGAATCTGCGTGTCATGGTTCATACGTTGTCTTGATCGGGTACTCCGTGGCCTGAGTTCAGCGCGTGTTGCGTCAACGCAACAGAGTTCTCGGACAATGGCCGTTGACGTGGTCTGTACGGCCGAATGAAACCCGATCTTTACCCACCTTAACACGTTGGTGGATGAGAACTTCTCGTTTCTTCATCTGGGCCCCTTGTCGCCGATTCGGGTGACAAGTAGCTTGAAGATTCTTCGGCCCGGTCCGATGGCTTTGGAGGAGAGGCCATCTGCCGGGCCGTCTTTCATTCACCACCCAACGAACGCGTGTACGCCCTCATGCGCGGTAGCGCACGGGCTTGTTGGTAATCCCGGTCAACTCCTTCAGCAACGTCATCGCGCTGAAGCCGACCACCGCCACGATTGCGAGCCACATCGCGGCGACAAGGTGACCGATCGCCAGAAACCAGGATGCGCCGTAGAGGCACTGCCACATCGCGCCGTACCGCTTGAGTTTCTCAGCGGCGACAAGTCGGGGAACGTTGGCAGTCTTCCACCGTGCAACGATCAGGAATCCAATGATCGCCGCGATGGGAGCGAGGAATCCCATCGGCACGAAGTGGAACCCGCTGTCACGGTAGAGACCCAGCGTGAGGATGACCCCAGACCACGACAGCCACGCCACGGCGATGGCGGCAGCGGAGCGCCGAGTGATCTTCGGTCGCTTCTCTTCCAGAACATGGACCGCAAGCGCAATCAGCATGGTGTGTGAGAAGACGAGCCAGATCGGAAGGGTAAATCCCAGACCGAGATCGGGTATGAACATGTGCAAGGCATGAATCAGACCGATCGTCGGAATCCCGATCGCAGGGATGTACTTGCCAGCAGCGTTGTAGAAGAGAATCGCGGCGGCGGCGACGAGCGTGACTCGCAATGCCTCACCTCTGAAGGCGCTAGCCGCGAGGATTGCGAGGAGTAGTGCGCCAACGGTAACCACCGCCGCCTGCCCCACCTTGATTCGGCCGGCCGGTATCGGGCGTTCGGGGCTGAACACCATGTCGTGGCGGACATCGAGCACATCGTTGAACGATGCACCGTACGCCGACAAGCCTGTGGCGACGACCGCTCCCGCGAGCAGTGCAGGGGCCAGGGACATGCCGTGGGCGAGACCTTCTGCGGGCTGTGGCTGCTCAGACCACATCAGCAGGAGTACGAACCAGATCTCACTGATCGCACCGAATGCGATGGTCAGGCGCGTCAATTGAATCGCGGTCAGGATGCGCAACACGGTTCGCTTCACGGATTCATCTTACGATGCGTGGCGTCGGCCCGTTGAAGTCGGCAGGGCCGACTCCTACCATGCCCGGATTCACGCCGCCCAGGAACCTGCATGTACCGATCTGACGCACCAACTTCACTCGATGCCAATTCACTTCGCGTCGGCATTGTGGTGAGCGAATATCACCACGACATCACGTCGGCTCTGTGTGATGGCGCTCGACAGACGTTTCTGGACGCCGGTGGCGTTTCGTCCAATCTCACGATCATTGCAGCGCCGGGGTCGTTCGAGCTCGTCTCGATCGCCACACGTCTTGCCGACACGATGGATGCGGTCGTCACCCTCGGCTGTATCATCACCGGCGATACGACACATGATCAGTACATCGGCCATGCGGTCGCACAAGGCATCGCACAGATCAGCGTGCTCACCGGCGTGCCCGTTGGGTTCGGCGTGCTGACCTGCCAGACTATCGATCAGGCGCGAGCTCGCGCCGGCGGCGACAAGGGCAACAAGGGCGCAGAAACAATGGCGGCCACGATTCAGACCGCGACCGTCCTGCGATCGCTTGCCGCTCAGGAAGAAGGAATCACTGATGTCAGCGCCTCGTGACATTCGGCGCTGCGCATTGCAGGCGCTGTACCAGTTTGATGTCGGAAACGCCGACGATCTGGATCTGATTCGCGCGTCGCTTGAAGAAGCGCCGGGCGATGATCGCGCGCACGAACGCGGCCTTGAACTCGCCAACGATGCGTGGGCGCGCCGATCGGACGCCGATGAGGCGATGGCGGACATGACGCCGGACTGGCCGACCCATCGTCAACCGGCCGTCGACCGCAGTCTGCTGCGTCTTGCGTATTACGAAATGATGTCAAAGCGCACGCCGCCCAAAGTCGTCATCAACGAAATGGTCGAGCTCGCACGCGAATACAGCACCGAGAAGTCACCAATGTTCATCAACGGCGTGCTCGACAAGCTGTACCGACAGCATCGCGCCGAATTGGACGACTCGAGCGAATCCACTGGCGACGATGCCACCGACGAACCGTCGACGACGGACAGCGCACCGGTGAAAGAAACGCCCGATCCGGCGGAGGCGTAACCAGATGGGGTTGTTTCGTTCAACGGTCAGCAAGGTCAAGAAGGGGCTTCAGCGTACGCGCGAAGCCTTCGGCGGCGGCCTGCGCGGCCTGCTGTTCGGCAAGCGCCTCAGCGATGAGTTGATCGATGAACTCGAAGCCGTGCTGCTCAAAGCTGATGTTGGCGTCTCCACCACGTCACGGTTGATCGATGGTCTCCGCGCCGCGTTTCGATCCGGTCGCGTCGATCGAGGCGAAGACGCGTACGAGTGGCTGCAGAACCGACTCAAGGAAGACTGGAAGGACGACGACCGGTCGCTCGCCACCGCGAGCGCTCCGCCGACCGTGATTCTCGTCGCCGGGATCAACGGCGCAGGAAAGACGACGAGCGTCGCCAAGATCGCCAAGTCGCTCCGGGATGAAGGACGAACCGTGCTTCTCGCCGCCGCGGACACGTTTCGCGCAGGCGCCGTTGAGCAACTGACGATCTGGTCGCAACGGCTCGACGTTGACATTGTGAAAGGGACCACCGGCGCGGACCCCGCGGCCGTCGCATTCGATGCGGCAGATGCCGCGATCGCACGCGGCGTGGATGTCCTGCTCATCGACACCGCCGGCCGATTGCACACGCAACAGCACCTGATGCGCGAGCTGACGAAGATTCGCGATGTCGTTCGGAAGAAACTGCCGGATGCGCCGCACGAAGTCCTGCTCGTCCTTGATGCAACGAGCGGTCAGAATGCGCTCCATCAGGCGGCGATCTTCAACGAAGCGATCGATGTCACAGGCATCTTCCTCGCCAAGCTGGACGGCACGGCCAAGGGCGGCATCGTCCTGGCGATTCGGGATGCCATTGATGTGCCCGTCAAACTCATTGGTGTTGGCGAAACGCCTGACGATGTCGAGCCGTTTGATCCTGACGCGTTCATCGAGGCGATGTTTGACGCATGATCGGCGTTGACGGACCGGTTTAACGACCTGTCTGTCGTTTGCTGACCCCCTGCCGCACCGGTACCATCCTCGGCGTGATCGACGCTCTCCCCGTGACCGGGCTGACTTCGCGAAACCGCGCCCGATTCGGCGTCTGGCTGGTGTGTTGTCTCGGCATCCTCGCGGGGTTCGCGGCAACCGCCAACGCACAGCGGCAGATCGCGATCCGAGGCGATCGGCTCAGCGGATTCGTCCTGCCGATCGAGCCCCTCGATGGCCCTATCGAACTGACCGGCCTTGTCGCCGATGCCTGGACCGTCGACGACACCAAGCGGCTCGTCATTCGCGGTGATGTGCGCATTCGCGTCGCGAGCTACCGATTCGCCTCCGACGAGGCCGTCGTCTGGATCAACCGTCTGCCCAGTGCCCGAGGCGACATCAATCAGATCGCGGTGTTCTTCGACGAAACCAGTAACCCCGCACAACGACCCGGCGTGTCCGCCACAGGTCGACAACTGCTCGTTACCGGCAGCACGCGCGGCGAGGTTGTCGTTGATGTTGCACGATTCAATCCGAAACGGCCGGAATCAAGCGGCATCATGCGTCGCGGTGAATTGCGCCTGAAGACGTATCTCCAGCAGATCGCCACCGGCCGCGCTCGCCTGCAGACGCTTCCACAACTATTGCCTGACGAGGATCGTCCTGCCTTTGTCCCCGTCCCTGGCGAGCCGATTGATCCCGCGGATCTCGAACTC
>JBCCFX010000264.1:0-4275 GCA_039029515.1 Planctomycetota bacterium | reverse complement strand
GTCGGCGGCAGCGCGCAGTAGACGCCTGCATCAACTGGCGCGCCCGCATCGTGCCCCGCGTCGTCTACCGCGCTCCCGCCGTCGATGGACGCGTCCGTGCGCTCGATCGAGCCCGCGTCACGCCCTGCGTCCCGCGGAGGACATGGCGGTTCGCCGTCACCTCGAGCACGTCTGGCGCGCGGTTTCCACGAACCACGGATTCGATGAGATCGACGGACCGACGTTCGAGCATCTGGAGCTCTACACCGCGAAGTCCGGCGATGGCATTGTCAGCGAGCTGTTCAGCTTCCGCCGCGCCGGCGGTGATACCGATTACGCCTTGCGACCCGAATTCACGCCCACGCTCGCGCGGATGGCCGCAGCGCGCGGCGCGCAGATGGCCAAGCCGATCAAGTGGTACTCGATCCCGACGCATTACCGAGCGGAACGGCCGCAGCGCGGTCGGCTTCGTGAGTTCATTCAGTGGAACGTCGACATCCTTGGCGATGATTCGCCCGCAGCTGATGCGGAGATCATGGCAGTTGCCGTTGGTGTTCTGGAACGTCTCGGCCTGACGCCGAACGATGTCGTCTTGCGCATCAGCAACCGTGATGCGGTCGGCGCGATGCTCCAGAGCATGGGCGTCTGCGCAGATGCGCTGCCTTCCGCATTCGAACTGCTGGATCGTCGCGAGAAACTGCCGCCGGAAACGTTTGACGAACAAGCGCTCGCACTGCTCGGTGGTGATGCCACGATGAAGTCACGATTCGATGCGCTGTGCGAAACGCCGGTGCAGTCACTCGATGCCGTTGACACGATGCCGGACCTGCCCGATCTCGCGCGCGAGACATTGGCCAACGTGCGGCGGGAACTGGCCGCTCGTGATCTGCTCGACTGGTGTCAGCTGGATTTTGGCATCGTTCGCGGCCTCGCGTACTACACCGGCACGGTGTTCGAAGTCCACGAAGTTTCCGGCAAGGAACGAGCGATCGCCGGCGGTGGACGATACGACAACCTCGTGGAGCTGTTCGGCGGGAAACCAACACCTGCGGTCGGCTTCGCAATGGGTGATGTCGTGATCGGACTCGTCCTGAGCGATCGTGGCCTGCTGGAAGAGCCTGCCGCGTACATGCCGCGACCGGATGTGTTTGTGATCCACGTCCGCGATGATGATCCATCGGAACACATGCTGCCTGCGATCGCGCGGTTGCGCCGTCACGGCCTGCATGTCCGACACAGTTATCGCTCGACGAAGAATGTCGGCAAGTTGCTCGGCGAAGCGGGCAAGAACCGAGCGCGCTTCGCGCTGATCATCGGTGCGGAGTTCGATGAGGGCATTGTGGTCATCAAAGACCTTGACGCCGGCACGCAGATTGAAATGCCACTGGCGGAAGCAGAAGCGCATATGCGTGAGAAACGAATGATGGAGGCGGAACCATGCGAAGGTTGACCCGACACGGACTTCTGGCCTGTGCCACGCTCACGCTGATTGCCGGCGGTTCGGCGTGCCAGGAAACTCGTCCTTCCGCGTTCCCGGCGCCATCGCCGACACTCGGTGCGATGCCGACGCTCGACGACGGCCGCACGGTCAGCCTCTTCAACGGTACGGATATGCTGCAGTGGCACCACCGCGATGGCAAAGACTGTCAGTGGGACGTTCGCGACAACCATTCGGTGGTCGTTCAGGGTGGCGATGCCATCACACGCGAGACGTTCGGCGACTTCCAACTCCATCTCGAGTTCTTCCTGCCCGACATGCCCGATCGTGAAGGTCAGGCCAAATCCAACTCCGGCGTGTACATCCACGGTCGGTATGAAGTGCAGGTGCTCGACACATTTGGCGCGGCACCATTTCCAGGTGGTTGTGGTGGCATCTACAGCATTGCGCCGCCCATGGTGAATGCATCGCGTCCGGCGGATACCTGGCAGACGTATGACATCATCTTCCGCGCACCGCGTTTCGATGATGCGGGCAACATCACCGAGAATCCACACGTCACGGTGATCCACAACGGTGTGGTGATTCACAACAACCTCGAGCTTCCGCATTGTACGCCCGGCGGGCTCGACGACACGATGGTCGCAACCGGCCCGATCCTCCTGCAGGATCACGGCGACCGCGTCCAGTACCGCAACATCTGGCTGCGACGACTCGACTGATGTCCGGCCGTTACGAGCGCGTACTCGTCGTCACCTCCGTCGACCGTGAAGCGGCAACGATTCCCGATCGTGAGGACATCGTTGTGGTGACATCCGGTGTCGGCCGGACGAATGCTGCCGCCACCACGACTGAAGTGCTGATCGAGCGCGGACCATTCGACGCGGTGCTCAACATCGGCGTCGCGGGCACGCTCGCGCCGGAGATCCTGCCGGTCGGTTCGCCAATTGTCGGCGCATCGAGTGTGTACGTGGAAGAAGGTCTGATCACGCCCGATGGCTTCGAAGACATGATCGGACTCGGCTTTCCACTGGGTGACTTCGCGGGCAACGTCGTCCCCGGCCATGTGGATCTTGTGGCGCGGGCGACGGAGATCGCGGCGGCGGGAGTTATCGCGACGGTGGCCACGTGTTCCGGGACCGCGGATGCGGTCGCCATGGTGCGGGAGCGCACCCATGCGATAGCCGAGGCGATGGAAGGCGCAGCGGTGGTGCATGCGGCACGTCGACGTGGTGTGCCGGCGATGGAATTCCGCGTGATCAGCAATACCACCGGCGACCGGTCAGCGCAGTTCTGGGACCTGCCCGCAGCATTCGCATCATTGTCAGAACACGTCCCGGCGCTGCTTGAAGTCGTCCTCGACTGAATCCAATCAGGTTATCGGTCATCGTTGCAAACGGAACGACCGTCGGGAACGCACGCGTTGTCACGCCCGATACGGATGTCGGTCTCAATGCGCGCTCGTGTCACGTCGATGTCATGAGGCGGACGTCTCTGTACATGATCTCCGCATTCCTCTTTTCGCGTAGACACGGAGGACAAGGATGGGCTTCTCGATGTTCTCGGCCTCAGCGTCGCCGATCGCGGTTGACTTTGGTACCGCCTCGGTCAAGCTGCTTCAGATCAGTCGTGATGATCGTCCGCAGATCATTGCGGCGGCCGATATTCCCATCCCGGATTCCATTCGAAACGACAACGGTCGTCTCGTTGAGTTCTATGCGCAGGAGATCCCGCGCGTTCTTCAGGCTGGACGCTTCCGCGGCAAGAAGGTCGTGACCGCGATTCCCAGCTCGCAGACCCATATTCAGCACATGCAGGTGCCAAGCGCTGACGGCGCAAGCCGTGACGACATCGTCAAGGCGCAGCTGCAGATGCAGATGGGTTGCATGCCGAACAGCATCGTCGTGCGCACGATCGAGGTCGGCGACACGTTCCGCGATGGTCAGCCACGCAAGGAAATGATCTGCGTTGCGATCTCCAAGGACATCGTGATGCGGTACGTCGGCGTGCTGAAACGATGCAAGCTCGACGTGGTCGGTGTGCAGACGGAACTGCTCGCCGTGCCCAAGTCATTTGAACATCTCTATCGTCGTGAGGCCGATAAGTCGGTCGTCACGATGTTCGTCGATCTCGGTTGGGGCGGCACTCGTGTTGCGATCACCCGTGGTCAGGACGTGGTCTTCGCCCGGTACATCCAGGTTGGCGGTCGGCACTTCGATTCGCTGATCGCATCCAACCTGCATTGTGAGTTGATGAGCGCTCAGGCGCACCGTCTCGGACTCAGCAACACGCTGGGAACGCAGCAGCCGATCAAGGGGACGGCCGCAGGTGGCGTCCTCGGTTCCGCGATGGCGGCGGCTAATCAGGCGGCGGCGGCGGAAGCGCAGGCGAAGGAAGAAGAAGTCATGACCGCGGTGGCGAACGAGCGCCGTGGTGCCCAGGTGCCCGCGGAACTCTCGCAAGGCATTCAGCCGTGCGCGATTGAGACGACGCAGGGCAAGCTGGACCTCAGTGAATTGCTGGACACGATCACGGACGAGTTGAGCGCATGCCTGCGTTATCACCGTGCGTTGTGCCCGGATGAATCAGTGGATCGTGTGATTTTCGTTGGCGGGGAAGCTCGCCAGATGTGGTTGTGCCAGCACGTGGTCAAGGAGCTCGGGTTGCCCGCGCAGCTCGGTGATCCTCTGGCGCGTCTCACCGTGTCGCCAAAGTTGACGGCGACGGGGTTGTCGCTCGATGAGCCGCAGCCCGGGTGGGCGGTGACCTACGGCTTGTGTCTCGGGCCTACGGATTCGTAAGGACGCAGAACAATGAGTACGACGTTTCTGCCAGAAGATTATCTCGCTCAGAAAGCT
>JBCCFX010000263.1:0-4431 GCA_039029515.1 Planctomycetota bacterium | reverse complement strand
GCCTTCCTGTGGAACAACCGAAAGGCGTCGGCGATCTACGCTGAAGAGGAACTGATCAACGTACAGTTCGTCCAGGCGGAAGCCGAAATCGAGAGCCTCAAGGTGCTCGAGTCGCAGCGCGAACAGATGCTGGACAAGGCGGAACTCGCCGCAGCCCTCGTCGAGCGCGTGCCGCGATCGATCCTCCTCGCGGAGATCATCAACCGGATGCCGCCGCGACTCAGCATGCTGATGTTCGAGCTGAACTCCGAAGAGATCAAGGTCGTGCCGTCCGTAACCGCGGCAGCAACGGGCAAGTTGAACAAGCCCGGCGGCCCGACGCGCATGAAGACCGCCGAAGAGATGCGCGATGAGCTCACCGCGGTGCAGGCACCGAAGTATCACGTGGACATCGTCCTGGTGGGCGTGGCCACGACCGATATTGAAGTCTCGACGTTCATGCACGAGCTGAACAACTACGACCTGCTGTCCACGGTTCGCCTCGAGTACTCCGAGGAGCAGGAAATCGAAGGTCGAACGATGCGTCAGTTCAAGATCAAGATGTCGATCGAGGACGACGCGGATGTCCGTCATTCCAAGCCGACGAGCATCAAGAAGAACATGAAAGATCCCATGACCGACGAACTGCGCTTCGTGCAGCCGGGCATGCAGGGTACGCCGGCGATGCCGGGTGGGGAGGGCTGATCCGTGAAATTCGGACTTCGAGAACTCATCTTTGTCGTCGTGTTGCTGGCCGCACCGGTTGGCGCCCTCTACTTCGTCTTCAAGCCGGAGATGGCCAAGGCACAGTCCGTGCAGGCACGCAACGAAGCGAAGCTTGAACTGCTTCAGCGTCTCGGTGACGTCCGCGCACAGGTGGACAATCTCCCGGACGAAATCGAACGCGGCCAGCAGGCGATCGAACTGATCGAAGCCAAGCTGCCGGCGCAACAGGATGTCGAGAACATCCTTGAGCAGGTCTGGCAGATCGCTGAACGCAACAACCAGAAGGTCCGCTCGGTGAAGAGCAAGGAAGCGGTGCCGGCGGCTGCCTATATGGAGCAGTCACTCGACATCGTCATGGAAGGTCAGTTCAACGGCTTCTACCAGTTCCTCTATGAGCTGGAAGAACTGCCGCGAATCACCCGCATCCATGACATGGACCTCGTTCGTGCCGGCTTTGCCGAAAAGGGCAACGGTCGTCGCAATCAGCGTCGCACGCAGTCCAGTGGCACCGAAGAACTCCCGCCCGGCTCGATGCGCGCCGAGTTCACACTCAGCATCTTCTTCGAGAAGAGTGACAACGTCCAACTTGCAACGGAGCCGGTGTCGTGAACGATAACATGCTTCAAGAAACCGATCACGCTATTACGCCACAGGAGGACGGCGCGATCGACGGCTTCACCGGTGTCGACGACGTTGGCGGGTTTGACCCGCTGGCCGGTGCCGAAGTCCGAGGCAAGGCGCCGACCGGTGCGTTGATCCTTGTCGGCGCTGTCGTCCTCGCGACCGCAGGTGTGTGGTCGATGCGATTCATCGCATCAGCAACCGCCAAGAGCAGCGAGCACCAGGAATCCGTCGAGGCGGTTGAGCAGTTCATTACGACGCTCAGCCAGACGCCGAACACGAAGACCGTGGCCAAGGTCGAGAAGCGCAAGGAATCGCTCGTGGTGCTCAACACCGCATACGAAGAGCGCAAGATTCCGCTGCGTGACGTCCAGCGCAATCCGTTCATCCTGTTCATCGAGCCGACGACTGATGGTCCGCTGACCATTGAGAATGCGGACGACCTCGCGGCAGCTCAGTTCGCTGAACGCCGACAGGAACGAATGGACTCCATCGAGCTCGCGGCCAATGGCCTCGAACTCAAGATGGTGCTGGGTGGCAGTCGACCGCTCGCCAACATCAACGGTGAGATCGTCGGAATCGATGACGTCGTCTTCCAGGACGGGGTCGAGTTCACCGTGCGTGACATCACGGCGGACGAAGTGTTCATCGATGCCATTGACACAGAATTTGACGTCACGATGGAGTTCATGCTTTCCATTGAACGTCTTCCCTGACGCGAGAGGCACGCGATCCCATGGGCAAGTTTGATCTTGACGACATCCTGGGTGATCTGGATCCCGAAGGCGGACCCAAGGAGCCGGGCACCGAAGACGCCGCACCGGCGGACAGTACGCCCGACGTCTCCGCCGGCGGTGATACGACCGAACCGCTCTTCGTGCGCAACGATCCTGCGGAAACGCCGCGCCCGCCCGATCCGTCCGGCCAGGGCCTTGGTGGTGAACTCGGCGTTCTTGTCACGAACGATGCCGATCCGGCCCGCGTGCGCCCGGAAGATGCCCTGACGCAGATCTACAAGCCGACTGAGATCGCGCGTATCGAATCCAATAGCCTCGCCGATGCGCTCGTGCATGCCGGCGTGATCAATAATGAGCATGTGTCATCGCTGCAGCGCGTTCGCAAGCAGACGCCCGGCAAGGATGTTTCAGAGATCCTCATCGAGATGGGGATTGAAGAGACCGCGATCCAGACCGTTCGCGCAGCGCAGAGTCGCCTGACGTTCGAACGCATCGATCCGGATGACCCCAACGCATTCGACATGAAGATCGTGCAGAAGCTCTCGCCTGAGTTCTGCCGCGACAACCTTGTCTTGCCGTTGCGTCGCGAAGGCTCTCGCCTCGTGGTGGGCACGACGAATCCGGATGACCTGTTCCTGCTCGATGACATCAAGCGTCGTGTCAACGTCGCGTCGATCAAGCATGTGCTCGTCGCTGGTGCAGACATTCGCGCTGCCCTGGAGCATCTTCAGGAAGAGGAAGCAGAAGAATACAACGTTGATGAGATCCTCGCGGACGTCGATGAAGACGACGTTGAAGTGGTCAAGGACGAGCTGGATGAAGCGGGCGAAGAAGACGCCGAAAGCTCGCCGGTCGTTCGCTATGTAAACCACATCATCCAGACCGCGGTGAAGGAAGGCGCATCAGATATTCACATCGAGCCGGAAGAGAAGACCTTGAAGGTCCGCTTCCGTATCGACGGTGTGTTGTTCGAGATGATGAACCCGCCGAAGAAGATGCACGCGTCATTGACGTCACGTATCAAGATCATGTCGAACCTCGACATTGCGGAGCGTCGACTGCCGCAGGACGGTCGTATTCGTGCGACGGTGCTGGGCCGCAAGCTCGACCTTCGTGTGTCCACGCTTCCCACCCCGAAGGGTGAGAAGACCGTGATGCGAATTCTCGATAACCGATCCATCCAGGTCGGCCTGGACGATCTCGGTTTCGCCGAGGACACGCTGACGATCTGGAAGAAGCAGATCGCGCAACCGCACGGCATTATTCTGGTGACGGGACCGACCGGTTCAGGTAAGACGACGACGCTGTACTCATCGTTGCGTCAGATGGACCTTCGCAAACTGAACATCTCCACCGTGGAAGATCCGGTGGAATACAACCTCGCAAGCGTCACGCAGGTGCAGACGCACGAGAAGATCGGCATGACGTTCGGTGCGTCGCTTCGCGCTCTGATGCGACAGGACCCCGATGTCATCATGGTCGGCGAAATCCGTGATATGGAGACCGCGACCATCGCGATCCAGGCCGCGCTCACGGGCCACTTGGTGTTGTCCACGTTGCATACCAACGATGCACCGTCATCGATCACGCGATTGATCAACATCGGCATCGAGCCGTTCCTAATCGGCGGTGCGGTCAACGCCGTCCTCGCGCAGCGCCTCACGCGACGTGTGTGCGAGAACTGCAAGCAGGAAGTCGCCGTCAGTGAGGACATGAAAGAGTTCCTGCTCATGCATGGGCTCAATCGCGATGTTGCATACGAAGGCACCGGCTGCAACAAGTGCCGCGAAACCGGGTACTCCGGTCGAGTCGGTCTCTATGAGATGTTGCTGCTCGACGATCACATTCGTGATGCGGTGGCCCGCAATCCGAACGTCACGGAATTCCGTCGCGTCTGCACGGAACGTGGCATGCGAACCCTCCGTGAGGATGGCTTCCAGAAGGTCGCCAAGGGCTTCACGACGGTGCCGGAAGTGCTGCGTGTGACGGACGCCACGATCTGACCAACGAATACAGACGACCTACCCGCGACGTGGGGAGAAGGAGATGAACGCTGTCGACGCAAGTCGATGGCGTTTTTCATTGGGAGGAGCGGGATTGGCGATTCGGGATTGGGGAGTCTCTGTAGGCCGGGTTCTGCTGAACCCAGCGTGTATTGCATTCACGCGAGTCACCGTAGGGCGGGGGCTGTGCCCCCGCCGATGGATTGGAAGGCCGTGTTGGAACAAGCACGCGCCACCGCCGGGTCTGCGCGACGCGATGGCCCGGGTCGCCGTAATGATGGCCCGCGCTACATACGTGCATTGGCGCATCGACAACGCACCACGGCGGGGGCACAGCCCCCGCCCTACACGGAGTTCATTGCCGG
>JBCCFX010000262.1:0-4446 GCA_039029515.1 Planctomycetota bacterium | reverse complement strand
GATGTCGATGTGTGCTTACGCAGACTGCCGGAGTGGTTCATCGTTGGACAACAGTTTCCACGCATTCGCAGGATCGAGCGGCCGCGAGAAAATGTAGCCCTGTCCGTAGTTGCACCCGAGTGACCGAACGAGTGCGAGCTGTTCCGGCGTTTCGATGCCCTCTGCTGTCACCTTCATGCGGAGGCTGTGCGCCAGCGTCATGATGGCCTTGACGACCGCCGCATACTCCGGATCAGTGCCGATGTTCGTGACGAACTCTCGGTCGATCTTCAGGACATCCAGCGGGAATTTGTGCAGGTAGCTCAGCGACGAATAGCCAGTGCCGAAGTCATCCATGTGCAGTTCGACACCAATGTCCTTGAGGCCACTGAGGACTTCGTGGATCGATGCTGCGTTTTCCATAATCATCGACTCGGTGATCTCGAGTCGGAGCCAGCGCGGATCAAGGCCGGTGGCTTTCAACGTGCGACGGACTTCCTGCACAATGTTGGCTTCGCCCACCTGGCGCGGCGACACGTTGACGCTCATCGACAGCGGACGATCATCGGGAAGCTCACGGCGCCACGCCATCAGCTGACGGGTTGATTCCTGAAGCACCCAGCGACCGATCGGCGCGATCAGGCCGGTTTCCTCCGCGATCGGGATGAACTCCGTCGGCGAGATCTTGCCGCGCTCGGGGTGATTCCAGCGAATCAGCGCCTCAAATGCGGTCACCATGCCAGTGCTCAGTTCGACGATCGGCTGATATGCGACCTCGAACTGATGCGCTTCGACCGCCTTGCGGAGATCATTCTCCAACTGCAGGCGAAGCTTGACCTCGGCGTGCATGACATCATCAAACACCGCGTGCTGAGCGCCGCCGGCTTGCTTGGCGCGATACATCGCGGTGTCAGCATCACGAATCAGATCACTTGCGGTCTGATAGGTACTGTCGCCGATGGCAATGCCGATACTCGTGCTGAGTACGATGTCGTTGCCGCTAAGATGGAACGTCTTCGACAGACGTTCCTGAATTCGTTCGGCGATCAGGATGGCGCGGCCCGGATTCTTGATGCCGTCGAGCAGAATGGCGAATTCATCGCCACCGAGTCGTGCGGTCGTTTCCTTGTGCACACGAATCACGGTGTCCATGCCACGCACCGAATCGATCAGGCGCTGTGACGACTCGACGAGCAGTTCATCACCAACATTGTGGCCAAGGCTATCGTTGATAACCTTGAAGCGGTCGAGATCGAGGAACAGCAGCGCGTACTTGAAATCGGGATTGCGGTGGGCGCGTTCGAGGCAGGACTCGATGTCCTGAATCAGCTGAACGCGGTTGGCAAGCCCGGTCAACGCATCATGCGTCGCTTCATGCAGGAGCTGCGCTTCCGTCTGCTTTCGCTTGCCGATCTCGCCGTGCAGTTGGTCATACTGCATCTTGTTTGCATGCTCTGCATTGCCCATTCGGACGGCAAGTTGGTTGATACTCTCGGCCACCGTATTTAATTCCGGTGCATCCGGAACGATGATGACCTGGCTGAAGTTGCCCGGACCGAGGTTGTCCACGCCGGCTCGAAGATGTCGCAGCTGACGGATCAGCGTTGAGCTGATCTGCAGGGACAAGATGGTGGCCGCCACGAAGACGACGATGATCATCGCGATCGCGGCGATCAGCGCCATGGCGATCCGTTCGTCGGCCGCTTTCTCGTGTGTCCGCACGCGTCGCATTTCGATGGCGATGGATCGGTTGATAAGCGAGAAGAACTCATCGCGATTCTCATCAAATTCTGCGCGGTGCTGCAGTAATCGCTTCTGGTCGCTGCCCTTGAGAATGTCGTTGATGATGCTCTTGCCGAGATGGGCAATGCGCATCTCATAGGCCTTGGCTTCGGTGAGGAACGTCTTCTTGAGTGTCGGATCTGCGACCAGTGCGTACTGGGCAAGCCATTGGTTCATGTCATCGCGCGCCAGCTCAATCCGATCCGATCGCTCAACGAGTGTGCGTTCGCCATTCGCATTGGGTTCGATCGATGATGCGGTCAGCGAGAGGCTGTAGGTCGACGAGCACATCTCGTGTGCGGCGCTCTTGATCTGATTGAGCGCAGTGACCGCCGGCGTCGCTCGTTGCGACAGCGCATCCATCTGGTGGTCGATGTCGCGCATGAAGTACAGCCCGATGAACGCCACGACTGACGTCAGGGCCGCAAGTAAAATGTAGCCACGCAGTAGCCTGGTTTTCAGGCGCATGACCATCCTTCCCTCAGGCGCGTTGAGAATTGGCCTGGATCGATAAACCAGCCGGAAAGCCGACAGTGTTCCCATCGGTCGCTGCACGCGTGGACTTTGGGTAGTTCCTGCGGTCAAGGCGTTGAGGTATGCATCAATCCGGCATGGCGTCCGGTAACCCGGTCAGGACGACGCAGGATGCGCATCCTCGCCCGACTGTCCGCCCGATAAGCTGGCGCCGACCTCAGGAGGTCTCATCACCTTCATCATCCCCGCTCAGGCGGGCGCGCTGATCATCGGTCAGCAGCAGGCGAATCCGTTCTCGCGTCCGCTCGGCCACTTCGCGTCGATCGAACTGCAGGCGTTCCATCGAGATCTCACGCTCGATGAACTCGCGGCTTGGCATCTCGAAGAAGACCTGTTCGGATGATCGTTCACGGCGCATGTCAACGAGCGCTCGGGTCATCCGCTCGAATTGGTCACGAAACTCCGATGAGGCCTGCATGATGCTCTGACGCTGATGCGGGAGCAGATCCTCGAAGCGGAGCACACGTGTGACCCGCGAGTTGATCTCAGAGGCCTCCCGGTACAGGTCCGGAAACGCGATTTCGTTATAGGCGAACTCAATCGACCACGCGACATCCGGCGAGAGTGCTTCGCGGATCTCTGCGAAGTACTGCTGATTGAGGCCCGCACTCGCTCGCGCGACCCGCTGTAGTTCTTCGCGCTTGGTGCGCCATCGCTTCTGGAGACGCTCTGAAATGTCGCCCTGGAAGTTCTCTTCCACGCTGGCGGCCTGAAAGATCTCAAACGCAATGCGCTGTGCAGCGGCGGCTTCAACCTGCTGCCGGAGGAATGCAAGGCGTTGATTGCCATAGTCCTCGAAGATCGGGCGCAACGTGGCCCGGTCGGTATCGTTCAGGTCCTTGATTGCAGGGAGCGTTTCCAGATCGATGAATGCTTCTTCATCGATCCCGAAGAAGCCCCAGCTTGCGCTCTGCAATTTGGATTGTGTATTCAGGTACTCTCGTTCGCGAAGCCGGCGAACCGCATCGAATGATTCGCGCTTGTCGTCCGTGACGAATGGGGCAAGGTTCGCAAACAATGATTGATCGGTGGTGACCAGACGCTGCGAAGCCTGCGTACGTCGTTCTGCGATCGCCCGGATGACCATGGCTGCCGACTGGTCTTCGTCTGGTTCCTCATCGGAATTCACGGATTTGATTGCCGCGTCGTACGCCGACGCGTAATCGCGATACAGCATGTCGATGATCAGGCGATCATCGTCGGACATGTCCATCTGGTCGCAGAGTGATTGCACCTCGCGCCGGGAGAACGGTCCCGGCAGCATGGCAGCCTCTGGTGTGGATGACCATGAATCAACGCTTTCCGATTCGATCGTCATCTCAACTTGCACGCCGTCACCGGTTGTCGTCGCGACGACGGTGGGCATCACTTCGGCCAATTGCTGCGGTTCAGAATCACCAGCATCCAACGCGGCAAGCTGTGCCGGTGTGAGCATGGAATCAAGTCCGCTGATGGCAGCGTTCGCAAGCGCGATACGCCGACTGACCTTCGTGTCGAGTTTGCCTGCGAATTCATCTTCTTCTTCGAATTCGAGCTGGGTAAACGTTCGGTACTTGCGGTAATCATCAAGTGCATCACCGATGTCGTTGAGCAGTGAGACGTCACGCGTCGAGAATGACTGGAGCGATGCACGCACCGCTGTCTTCTGATCGCTGTCCAGATCAGCCTGTTTGAGTGCGAGCAGGTAACGAGGTCGCCACTCCGGCACCTCTGCGTACGCCTCGTAATACACGTTGCGGAAGTAACGGTCCTGCAGTGTCTTTGCCTGTGCGTCAGGCAATGCCGTCATGACTTGGCTCAGCGACCGCCGATTGAACGTCGCAATGTCATGTGCGGTCGCCTGAATTGGCTTGCTTGCAACGTCGAAGAGCGTTTTGAACTCTTCCTGGTTCTCCTCATCCTCCATGAACGCGGCAATTTCCATGGGGCCCATCGTTCGGAAGCCAAAGCGATCGACGGCATCGAGAATGATGTCAGCGCCTTCGCGAAGCACCAGTCGCGTCGAGCGCATCCGCTTGAGCAATCCCTGCTCGTAGGTGATCAATGCCGGCTCAACGGTCAAGAGTTCCTCGGGGGTGAGATCAAGGTCATCAACCATCTCTGAGAGATGCGGTTCAGCGCCCTCGTTGATCTCGCCCACCATGTCGTGGG
>JBCCFX010000261.1:0-4474 GCA_039029515.1 Planctomycetota bacterium | reverse complement strand
CTGCAGTTGATGTGATGTCTGCACCGAGTCGACACCGTCTGCATTCTTGATCGGCGCAAACTCGCGCGTGCGATCTGTCTCGACCACGATCGATGCATCCGCGAGCGGGATCGCATCAAAGACGAACGTCTCAAGCTTCACCGCGTTCGGTTCGCCTGGCTCGACCTTCGAACCGTTGTCCGTATTGATGAACGGCACCTTCTTGTCAGCACGGTGATACGGCAGGCCGAACGCAGATGCATCGTCGGTGAGATGCTCCACGAAGGCGACGCTGAGCGCGTGAATCGCGATATTGCCTGCGATGAACCGAAGATCGCCCGCATCATCACGCTCTGCCGCAAGTTCTTCCGGCAGATCGGAGTACTCCACGACCGTCGTCTTCCCCGCAGATTCGCAGAAGACGCCGACCTTCTCCTCGGGATACGTTTTCGCGACCATCTTGCTCGACATCTGGCCGGAACTCTCCGGCGCGGCCGCATGCAGGCCGAGGAACAACGGATCCACGACGATGACGTTCGGGTTGTCGACCTGGAAATAGCTGATCTGCTCGATGCCGCGTTTGCGCATGTGCTCGACGGCGCCGCTCGCACGCATGGCGCGAATCGCGCCGCCATGGCCATCCGGGTTCAGGGCGATCTCACCCTTGTCCGCGAGCAGAATCTTCTCGGTCGTTGCATCGATGCTCGGCATCGTGCCTTGCGGGAACATCACGATGTCGCCGCGATCCAGACCGAAGAACCGATTGTCGCGAAAGAACGCGCGGGTCTCCGCGTCGTTCATCGGACTCGTCATGATGTACCACGGGACGCGCGTGTCGTACTTGGCATTCACCGCGAGAATCTGTTCTGCGAAGAGCCGGAACAACGGCTTGCCTGTCACGACGCTCGCTGGAAACGTGCCTTTCGGTCCCTTCCAGCCGAGTCGTGTGCCTTGCCCGCCTGCGACGGTGAAGGCCGCGACTCGACCCTCCCGAATCAACGCTTCGCCCGCGGCGCGATAGTGATCGACGTCATACGCATCGGTCGGCGACTGCGGGAAGTACGGTGCCGGCTTCAGGTCTTCAAGCGAATCATGCGCCGGTTTGACGCGCACGTGCGATTCGATGAGCCGATCGATCGACGCAAAGTCAACGGATTCGATCTGCGTCAGCAGTCCGTCCTGCTGTTCATCATTCAGATCGTCGAAGAACGTCAGCAGATGCGACTGGTTATGAGCAGCGAGCGTACGGCGAGCGTTCTCGAGGCGGTCGGACATCGAGCGGGTTCCGATCGAAGGCAGGTCTGAAGTCGTTGACATGGTGATGTGATCGAGAAGCGTCAGGTGAGATCAGGCGCGGCGGGCATGGACCAGCCTTCGGCGCCGTGACGCACGATCTTGCCGGTCTCGAGATAGATCACCTGCTCGCACATGTTGGTGCAATGGTCTGCGATCTGCTCGAGTGCCTTGGTCACCGCAGACAAGCGGAAGACGAATCGAACCGAAAGATCTCCCGACGCCACTTTCTCCTCCACATCCAGGCCGATCTTCTGCATGAACATTTCAACCGCGTCATCGCACTCCAGCACTTGCTTCGCAAGTCCGGTATCAAGCCGTGCAAGCGCGAGGTTCGCATCGCGCACCATGGCGATCACACTGTTGGCCATGACGCGAAACGCCGCCGGCGGCCGTTCACCGCTGACATCGTCCTTCTGCACGATCTCCGCCATATCAACGGCGCAGTCCGCGATGCGTTCCAGTTCGTTGTTGATCTTCACAATCGTGAGGACCGAGCGAATCTGATACTCATCGGTGACGCCCATGCCGAGCAGCGGAATCGATGCGCGCTCGATCTCGACGTCGACACGGTCGATCACGCGATCGTCGCCGACCACGGAGTCCGCGAGTTCAACGTTCTGTTCAAAGTACGACTCGACCGATCGACGGACCATGTCTCGTACACGCGTACCTTGCGTGACAAGATCATCCTTCAACCGCGCAAGTTTCTGATCGAAGCTGATCATCGGCCGTCCGCCTTCACACGCCATGCGTGTCGAACCGATCCGGAGTATATCTCGCCCCCCGGCTATACGCATCATATCCCCGTTTCGCCGCATCGCTTGTCACGGTTTCCGCTCAGCCGTACGCTGACGCCATGATCGAACTGGGCGTGAATATCGACCACGTCGCCACCATTCGACAGGCTCGTCAGACCTACGAGCCCGACCCGGTCTGGGCGGCAGTCGAAGCCCATCTCGGAGGTGCCGACGGGATCACCGTACATCTGCGGGAAGATCGTCGTCATATTCAGGACGAAGACCTGCGTCGACTGCGTGAACTCGTCCATGTGAAGCTCAACCTCGAGATGGCACCGACGAGCGAAATGGTGGATATCGCGCTCGAGACGCGGCCCGACCTCATCATGTTCGTCCCGGAAGGTCGTCAGGAAGTGACAACCGAAGGCGGGCTCGATGTCGCCGGCCAGCGGGCTGAACTCAAGGACAAGGTCTACACACTTCGCAACGAAGGCCTGCCCGTGAGTGCCTTCATCGATACCGAACCTGCCCAGATTGAAGCCGCCGCCGCCTGTGGCTTTCAGGTCTGCGAAGTCCATACCGGTCCGTATGCACACGCCTTCTGGACCAGCGGCCGCGACGCCCGAAGCCCCGCCGTCATCGCCGAACTGGAAAAAGTGGACCGCGCGGGTGAGTTGATCCGGCACTACGGCATGCGCTTCAACGCCGGCCACGCGCTGAACTACGTCAATGTCCAGCCGATCGCTGCCCTGCCGGGCGTCCGCGAACTGCACATCGGCCACGCCATCGTCAGCCGATCCGTCTTCGTCGGCCTTCGCCAAGCCGTCGATGAGATGAAGCGACTCATGCGCGAAGCCGCCGCGCATCGCGACCATTTTCTGTCGTCAATTCTCTGATTGACCCGAGGGGGACGAACATGATGCAGCCACACGCAACCCGCCTGCTCGGCACCTTCACCGCGCTCGTCACACCGTTCACCACCGATGGCTCGACCATCGATACCGCCCGACTCGCTGAACGCATCAACGATCAGGCAATTGCCGGCGTCACCGGCGTCGTCCCGTGCGGAACGACCGGCGAATCCCCGACGCTCTCCGATGCCGAATATCGCACCGTCGTCGAAACGACGATCGAACACGCACGACCGCAGGGACTCACCGTCATCGCCGGCGCGGGCAGCAACGCGACGAACCATGCGGTCGAACTGCACCGATTTGCCGCGGCCGCCGGCGCGGATGCGGCATTGCATGTCACGCCGTATTACAACCGTCCATCCGCCGATGGTCTCTATCGCCACTTCATGACGCTGGCTGACGCCGCCGATCTTCCGATTGTGCTCTACAACGTTCCGGGGCGCACCGGCGTGCGACTGACCACCGACACGATTGAACGTCTCGCAAAGCATCCGAACATCATCGCAGTCAAGGATGCGACCGGCGGACTCGACCAGGCCAGCGAGATCATCGTGCGCACCGACCTCCATGTGCTGAGCGGTGATGACCCGCTCACGCTTCCGCTCATCGCCATGGGCGGATCGGGCGTCATCAGCGTCACCGCAAACATCCGGCCCGCTGATGTGGCCACGATGGTCGCGGCCGCGCTCGCCGACCATATGGATGATGCACGCGAAGTGCATTTTGACCTGCTGGCACTCAGCAAGGCGCTGCTGCGGCTTGGCCCGAATCCAACGCCGATCAAAGCAGCGATGGCGATGGCCGGCCTCGACACAGGCACGGTCCGCTTACCGCTCGTGGACATAAACGATGTCGCCAAAGCGCAGCTTCGAGCACTCGTCGAGACGACGCACGTCGACAGCATGCCTACCGTGGAGGTGACGCCGTCAGCGCGTCCCTCGGTCACGCCCGGAGTCTCCTGATGTCCTCTGACATTCCGTACAAGGTCGCGGTCCTCTGCTATCTCTACGATGCGGACGACCGCCTGCTCATGCTGCATCGGGCGAAGAACCCCAACAAGGGAATGTATTCACCCATCGGCGGCAAGCTCGAACAACAACTCGGCGAAGGACCGCACCAATGCGCGGTGCGCGAAATCCACGAGGAAGCAGGCATCATCGTCAGCGAAGATGAACTCCACCTCATGGGCATCGTGTCCGAATGCGCCTACGAAGGTCAGGCACACTGGCTCATCTTCCTGTTCGAAGTGAAACGCACCATCCATCCCGATGAGATCACGCTCATGGACATGGATGAAGGCATGCTCGAGTGGATCCCCGAAGATCAACTCGAATCACTCGAACTTCCTGCCACCGATCGCGCCATCATGATGCCGCTGGTGAAAGAACACCGTGGCGGCTACTTCCAGGTGCACATCGATTGCTCGACCGACCCCGTGACGTCCAAAGTCTGCGAAAGCTGGAAGTCCGTGATGGTGTGATGTGGGCTGTGGGCTGTGGGCTGTGGGCTGTGGGCTGTGGGCTGTGGGCTGTGGGCTGTGGGCTGTGG
>JBCCFX010000260.1:0-4487 GCA_039029515.1 Planctomycetota bacterium | reverse complement strand
GGCGACTGCTGGACGATCCCGCCGAGTGCGCTGCGCTCGCCGAGCGTGGCCGGGACGTCATCCGCGCACATCAGGGCGCGACGATGCGTCACGCAGAGCTATCAGCTGTCAGCTTTCAGCAGTGACATCAGCAACTCCGCGTGACGCATCGTCGCGCCCTGATGTGCGCGGATGACGTCCCGGCCACGCTCGGCGAGCGCAGCGCACTCGGCGGGATCGTCCAGCAGTCGCCGCACCGTCGATGCGATGCCATCGCGTTCACACTCGATGATCGCATCGTTGTCGCGCAGCGCTTCCATCTGCTGACGGAAGTCACTCGTCGCCGGGCCGATGATGACCGGTTTGCCGAGCGCGATCGGTTCCATCATGTCGCTGCCGTGTAATCGACCGAAACTCCGCCCCACAATCACTACATCCGCGAGCGCATAGGCCGCGCGCAGTTCGCCAATCGTGTCCAGCAGGAAGCGGGTCGTCGGGGCAGACGGCGTTGTGCCGGCGGAGCGACGGACGCAGTTCGGCAGATCCGCCGCGGCATCATCGAACCATTCAGGCCGACGCGGGACACACATGAGTTGCACATCAGACCCCACCGCTTCGATGACGGCGTGCAGCATGGCGTGTTCATCCGGTGCCGTCGAGCCAGCAACGATGAGCGGCTTCTCGGGATCAATGCCCAACGCGAGGCGAAGGTCTTCATCGCCTTCGACCTGGTCAGCGATCTCCGCGGTGTCCCACTTCATACTGCCTGTCATGAGGACGCGAAGCTCATCGACGCCAAGTCCGATGAACCGTCGGCCGATCGCTTCATCCTGCACTGCGACGAACGCAAGACGACGCATGGCCTTGCGGACGACCGGCCCAATCCAACGGTAGCGCCGAGCACTGCGCTCTGTCAGGCGACCATTAATGACCGTCACCGGGATGCCGGCTCGGTCGAGCGCGGCGGTGAAGTTCGGCCAGACCTCGAGTTCCACCAGCCCGACAGCCGTGGGCTTCACACGCCGCAGGAATCGCCCCACCGAGAAGGAAAAATCGAGCGGATATCGCACGACCGTGTGCCGGTCGGCATAGAGGCTGGTCGCACGAGCGATGCCGGTATTCGTGGTGGCGGCGATCACGATATCCGGCGGATCCGGACGATCCGCAAGCGCATCGACGAGGAGCCGGATGGCGTTGATTTCGCCGACCGAGACCGCATGAAGCAGGATTCGGCCATGTGGCGCGGGTCCGAGCCGTGGTGCAGCCCCGAATCGTCCGCGCCAGTCTGTGCGGATCTTCCCCGTGCGGATCATGGCAACCAGCCAGATGGGACTGGAGAGAACAGCGGCCATCGCGTAGAGGAGATCAAAGAGCCATCGCATGGGCGGCAGAGTGTACAGCGCAGGAAGGCCCGAGGACTGGCATACAGATAGGTGGACTGAGTTGACTTGCGCGGAATTCGAGCCTCTCCGCGCAAGTCGCTCGATCCCTCGGTACGTGACCGAGGCACTTCGCGCCCAAACAGGTAGGATGGCGGAGCAATCGCGGACAGCGCGACGGATGGCATATGGCCGAATTACTCATTGCGACCAAGGACGGCAAACTGGTCACGCACGTCGGTCTCGACGAGCGGCGCGCCGTGTCCATCGGCCGGTCTGAACGATGCGACGTCTCCCTGACGGCACCGTCGATCAGCCGACGCCATGCGATGGTGTATCAGTTCGGCGGTCACTGGCACATCGTCGATGTGGGTTCGACCGCGGGTATGTTCACGGAACAGGGTCGCACTCGACACGAGCAACTGTCGCCGGACCGTTGGGTGCGGATTGGCCCCGCGTTCATCTGGTTCGGCACGATCACCAAGCCTGGCGCTCGTCAGATTCCGCAGGTCCCGACATCCAATGATGCCCGGGTGGCGATTCGGTTCACGACACTACTTGGCGCACGCGTACGCAACGTCGACCTCGGCGCAGATGAGGAGTGTGCGTTCATCGGTCGAGGTGAAGGATGCGATGTGCGGCTGGACGACAACGAAGTCTCACGCCTGCACGCGATTCTCGTCCGCGAAGGCGACGTCTGGTCGATTATCGATGCGCAATCAAGTTCCGGTTTGTTCGTGGACGGTAAGCGCTCAGCGCGACGCCGATTGTTGCCCGGCCGCATCATGCGGATCGGCGGACTGCTTGCCATCGTCGAAGCGGTTGACGACGACGAAAGCAATCTCGCTTTGGAGAGCGGCGATGAGGTGACCGCGTTGAGCGATACCGCGATGGAAGAACTGAGTTCATTCCTTCCATCAGACCCCGAGGCGGCCGTCAATGGCGGCACGGCTTCGCCGCGAATCGACCTCTGAACGCCTGAATCCCCCCTGTTTTCCCCACGTCGCCGGCCTTCTCGCGGGAACCGACCGTGGTATCGCTGCGGAAACTCCAAGGTCATCCTTGGCAACGGCATGCCGATTGGTGACAATGAAGATCATGTCGGGGGGACACGGTGTGGGACGTACGGAAACGGCAAACGCCAGAGGCTCTCAGCGACATGATGGAAATGCACGTCTGCAACAAGGTAGGTGCCGTGTTGCGAGCATTCATGCTCGGCGACATGCCGGAGTTGATCGTCGGCCGCGACGAGACGTGTGACATTCGCATTCTGTCGCAGAGTGTGTCGCGCGAGCACGCGTCGATCGAGCAGGACGAGGATGGTCTGGTGATCCGCGACATGAAGTCGACGGGCGGGACATTTCTCGAAGGCCAGCGAATCGAGACCGTGCGGATTCAGGACGGGATGGAGATCAAGATCGGTCCCGCAGTCCTGAAGTTCTATGAAACGGGGATTTGAAGGCGCGGTCAGCTCACAGCTGTCAGCGATCAGCTTTCAGCTATTAGCTGCCAGAACGCCGAGTCTGAGGCGGCTTCGCCGAAGGCTCGGGTGTGTTGCGCGCATTGCGGCACGCTGCGGATCATTGCGCACGTTCGTCGGCGGGCTGAAAGCCCGCCCTACGGGACTCAGGTTCAACCCGGGCCTTCGCGTTGCTCAGACCCGGCGTTCCTGACGACGCCGATGCCGGGCGCTCGCGCTTCCGGCTCGCAGAAATCGCGCATGAAAAAGCCCCCTCGATGAAGGGGCTTGTGGGTGGACATTGATTGTGTCGCGAACCGGCGCCCAAATCAACGGAAGCGGCGAAGCACGCGGCGCAGTTCGGCGATCTCACGCTCAAGCGTGTTGATCGGCGGGACGCCGTTCATGTCGCACACAATGCCGGCACGCTTGCGCCAGCCGATGAGCTTCTCGAGCACACGAATCTGCGTGCCGATGACTTCACGACCGTCGGTCGAGCCGCGATTGTTCTGATACTGCGCAAACAGACGCGGAAGCTCCGCCTCACAACGTTCAACCGTGCGCTGCCAGTCCGCAGCGATTTTGCGACCGGCATCGGATTTCTCGTGCCACCTGGGCAGGTCGAGCAGTTCAGCGAGTTCTTCGTTCGTATCCGCAACACCGTCGGCGAAGCCGGAGTGATGCGCGTTCGACGAGTTGTACGTCAGATTCTCGCCCGGACGAGAAAGCACATGCTCGCCGGAGAGATCGTTGTAGAACTCAACTTCGCCCGTCTCTTCATCGCGGTCATAGGACAGCATGAGCGGCGCGTGGATCATGGCTTCCGCGATGTAGCGATTGCGGCCGCCACCTTCCATCCAATCACCGAGCTTGTTGAGCCAGATGCGGAGTTGTTCACCTTCCCATGCTTTGGTGCCGGCGAATGCGGTCACGGAGCCCGCAGTACCTTCGGTCCGGAAGTAGATTTCCGGGCAGAGGATCGAGAACGCACAGCCGCCGGAGATCGCTTCTTCGATCCAGGCGATGCAGCGGTGACGCTTGCGGATATCCGCAATGGTGCGTTCAAGTTGTTCGGCTTCGGTCACGAGGCCGCCGGGCGAATCGACTTCGAAGATGATGATCTGTCCCGGACCATACTTGTCGACTTCCTCGACGAACTTGAGCACTTCGTCGTGACGGAACGAGACACCGACGGTGCCTTCCATCGGCAGGACGAAGACGCCCGGCGTCGGATCGTCGTAGGCATCATTGCCCTTCTTCGCGGGTCGCTGTGATGAACCGCGGTTGGAGGTCATCGCGGGCTTCGATGATGCATCGTCATCTGCACCTGCGGTTGTCGCGGGTTCATTGCCAACACCACTGCCACTCCCTTCTTCGAGTGTGGCAATGGAGACGATGTCAGAGAGGAAGATGGTCGTCTTCTGACCGCCGGAACCGACGATCTGGATGTACCGATCTTCAGCACGCATGAGCGAGCCTTCGACGGTGACCTTGCCACCGCCCTTGCGGAAGATGACCTGAATGGTGTCGTTGACCTCACCGCGCCACCGCGTGCCATCCTGCTGACGGACGCTGACATTTCCTTTGTAAAACCTGGCTTATTGCATTCCTACTGAAAAAATTGACAGATGATTTATTGTGCAGACATCAACAAGGAGGGGCAGATGTAG
>JBCCFX010000259.1:0-4498 GCA_039029515.1 Planctomycetota bacterium | reverse complement strand
CTCGGCACCCGCGGTGGCGAGATCCTGTCCATGGATCCGCGTGGCGAGCGCATGCACGTCATCAGCGAGATTCCGGCACGTGGCCTGATCGGGTTGCGTTCGCGCATGCTCACCGCCACGCAGGGCGAAGCCATCATGGCCTACAGCTTTGCTCGTTACGCGCCGGTGCGAACCATTGAGCGACGGCGTGGCAACGGGGTGCTTGTCGCCACGGAAACCGGACCGGCGACATCGTTTTCACTGCTTAACCTGTCGGAACGGGCGGTCATGTTCGTTCGACCGCAGGAACCGGTTTACGCTGGTCAGGTCGTGGGTGAGAACAGCCGCGATAACGATCTTGATGTGAACGTCGCCAAAGCCAAGGCGTTCAGCAATGTTCGGGAGTCGACGAAGGAAGCGACCGTGACCCTCAAGGCACCGCGTGATATCACGCTCGAACTCGCTCTGGAGTACATCGAGAGTGATGAACTGGTCGAAGTCACGCCCGCGGCAATCAGAATCCGAAAGCGTTTGCTGAGCGAGAATGAGCGGAAGCGAGCGATGCGGCGCGAGCGACAGAAAGTTGCCGACCGCGTCTGAGGCAGAATTCGGCGCCGGGCCGATGAACTGCTGGCGTGAGATGAGGCGAATCGACGATACGACTGCAGAAGATGGAAGTCATCGTCCAGAAGTATGGCGGATCCTCGCTGGCGACACCGGCTCACATTCAGCGGTGCGCTGAACGTGTTGCCCGATCACGCGAAGCGGGGCGAGCAATCATCGTGGTCGTCTCCGCCATGGGCGGCGTCACCAATCGATTGCTGGGCCTCACGCGAGATATCTGTCCGCACGGTGAACGACGCGAGATCGATCGAGTGCTGGCCACGGGCGAGCAGACGGCTGCCGCTCTCGTCGCCATGGCGCTCCGCAGTCGCGGCATCACGGCACAGAGCATCGAGCCTGCCGCGATCGGCATGACCGCATCGCCGACACTCTTTGGTGCCACGATCGATGGCATGGATCCATCACATCTCCACGCACTCGTCGAGCAGGGCATCACGCCGGTGGTTCCGGGTTTCCAGGCGCTGACTGAGCACGGCGATATCGTCACGCTCGGTCGTGGCGGATCCGATACGACCGCGACCGTGATCGCCGCCGCTTGGCAGTGGCAGTACGGTGGAGCCCAATGTGAGATCAATACGGACGTCGTGGGCGTCCATACCGCTGACCCGAACCTCGTGCCCGAAGCACGATGCCTCGATTGGGTGTCGTACGACGCGATGATGGAACTCGCGTACGCCGGCGCACGTGTGATCAATCCGCAGGCCGTGGAACATGCTGCCCATGCATCGGTGCCGATCATGGTCCGGCACGCGCATCTTGCCGGCGGCGGCACGGTCATTCGGCCGCAGTCATCCAACGATGCCTGGCTGCCCGGTCCCGCGATCGCATTGCTGCGCGATGTCGTCCCATGGAGCATCTGCAACGACGCCTTGACGCTTCCGATGATCGAGGCTTTCCGAGCGGTCCTTGCCCATCGCGGCATTCGACCCGTCATTGATCAGGTAACTGATGAACCGGGGACGCCGCTCCGACTTCATGTTGCCTGTCGAGAACGAGAGTCATCCGGCGTCGCTCAGGCCATCGCGGAGGTCATTCCAACACTCGGTCAGCAGGATGTGACCATGGGACCCGCGCTTGCCGTGTTGACGACGATGTTCGATCAGCGGAACGCATCACTGGTTGACGAGTCGATCGGTCGTGCACTGCAGCGCCTGTGGATCACGCCGAGAGCAACGCTGTTGCGGCCCAGTCGACGCCTCGATCTCATCGATGTCGACTGCGCCGATGATGCGGTTCGCGCTGTCCACGATGCAATCGTGAGCACCGCGACGTCATCAGGCACGCCGGCGTCCGATCCGCAGTCACGCGCGATGTGACGAAACCTTCAATCATCCGAGCGAGGCGGAATCAATTCATCGAGATTGATCGTCGCGCCCGCGACGTTCGGCCGATTCACGAACTGCGTGTCGCGAAGGATCTCGACGAATCGACGCATGTCGTCGTGGAGTGGGGCTTCGAACACCATCGGTTCGTTGGAGATCGGATGCGTGACACCGAGTCGCGCTGCGTGGAGTGCCTGACGCGCGAGGATCGTGGTGGAAGGTGCCAATTCACCGAGTCCACGCGGCCCGACGAGATCGCGCACCGTGAGATGACGTCCGCCGTACATATCGTCGCCGGCGATGGGATATCCGAGATGCGAGAGGTGCACACGGATCTGATGTGTCCGCCCTGATTTCAATTCGAGCTCGACCAGCGTGAACTGCTCGTACATTTCGCGCACGCGATAGAGCGTGACGGACGGCTTTCCGGTGTCGTCCCAGCGAACGGCATATTTCTCACGCGCGGTCGGGTGCTTGCCAAGCGGCAGATCGATGACGTCGGCCGCAGGTTCCATGCAGCCGTGTACGACGGCAAGATAGCGCTTGTCTGTTGTTCGTTCCTCGAACTGCTTACCGAGGCGCCAATGCGCCGTGTCGGATTTTGCGGCGACCATGACGCCGGTCGTATGCCGATCAAGCCGATGTACGACGCCGGGCCGTGCGTGCTCTTCGCCAACCGACGACAGCGCACCATCTGATCGGTGCTGGAAGTGAAACGCGAGTGCGTTGATGATGGTGCCCGATTGATTGCCGCGGGCAGGATGCACGATGATGTCGTCATCCTTGTTGATGACGATCATGTGTTCGTCTTCAAAGATGATCGAAATCGGAATGTCCTGTGCCGGGATCTCGGTGCTTGGCGGTGGCGGCAGCACCGCGTTCACGACGTCGCCTTTTCGCAGCTTCGTGGACGGCTTCGGGCACCGACCGTTGACCGTGACGGATTCTTCGCGAATCAGGCGCTGGAGAGACGTTCGGCTGAGGAATGGAATGCGATCGCACAGATAGCGATCGAGTCGCTTGTTTAGATCGCGGGAAAGAACGAACGTGACGTCGACGGGGCAGTCGTCGTCATCGCGCTGCGCGGCGTACAGCCTGAACAGTGCTTCCTGATCAATCTTGCCGCCAGCGTTGAAGAGCTGCGAATCGTCGGCGTGTGCGTCAGCCATCGGTGCGCGGCGCATCACCCTCGATGATGGCGCGAACGGAAGGATCAAGCGTCACCGGGCGAAGGGGATCAATCGCCGGCACCGGTGCCTCGGCGATCAACGTCACGTCTCGACAGATGTCATCGACAATGTCATGCCGTTGCGTGGCAATGTCCTGCAGACGAGTGAAATTCGCGCCCGCGCGTTCCTTGGCGTCCATGTAGAAGCCCTTCGCGGCGGCAGCATCATGCTTGCTTTCCGCGACGGCGGCACGGCCGAAGAGGGCGTTCACCGTGGTGATGGTCATCGCTTCCGTCCCATCGTCCAACGCGATGACTTTGCCGAACAGTCGGTCGGCTTCGTTGAGGTTCGTGAGGCGCTTCTCGTCGGTCAGTGGCGTGGCCACGGTGGAGAACGCGGATTGGGCATCGATGTCCGAATTCATCTGCACGGACATGAGATACATGTCGGCCGCGCGAAGGCGGGCCAGAATGCCGATGCCGTCGGTCGCGCCGTGATCGATGGCAATGTCTTCCCATTCGACAGGCTTCGACCCGGTCTGGAGATCGGCGACGGCCCGCCACGCCTCGTTGCGCGTGTTCGCCTTCTTGGTGCGCCATTGCACCATGGCGAGGTATGCGATGACGGCGACCAGAAAGACCAGTGCCCAGGTCGGACCCTTGGTCTTCAGCCATACGATGAAATCCTCGTTGACCTTGCTCTCGGTCGTTTCGGTCGTGTGGACTTCCTTCAGCCGAGCTCGGTCGTCAGGGGAGTCCTTACGCGGACGTTCACGGGCCATGGGGCATACCTCAGAGGAATCAATGGAAGCCCCGCATAGTACTCCCGCCCTGAGAGGCTGGCAATGTCCGGCGGTCGGATCAGGCGGCCGAAGCGCTCGCCTTTGGCTTTCGGCGGCTGACGACGCCGATTCCAGCCAGCCAGAGGCCGAGGATCAGCAAGCCGAACATCTCGCGACGGAGTTCAATGGTGCGAATCTCGTCCCAGCTCCCAATCAGCGCGTCCATGAGGCCTCTGTCCGAGGAATCCACAGCACTGAAGAACTCGCGGGCAACCCAGCCTGACCAGGCCAGCAGGATGACGGCGAGGCCGATGGAGGCGATTTGCCGGGGATGGCCTATGGCATGCAGCAGGCCCAGCACGCCTGCAGCAATGTAGGTGGTGATCCAGCGGGCGGGATCGACATCATCGAATTGCTGATACGCGGCCCAGAAACACGCGAGTGCCAGAATGCCACTGATGACGCGGAAGATCATGGGTTCAACTCCTGTACACGCGTCGTTACTTGAGGCTCAGCCCATCCAATGAACGTGTCAACCAATCCAGGCATGCCGCGAAGTGCGCGGGATGACCTTCAGAGCGGAGAAACGCGGGCGCTGCGCCGGCGAGCAGTGCGCGGCGGAT
>JBCCFX010000258.1:0-4499 GCA_039029515.1 Planctomycetota bacterium | reverse complement strand
GTCACCTCTCTAGCCCTGGCTCTGCCTCTGGCTCAGACTGAACTCTGGTCAATCAGGAGCAATCTTGTGTGAACAGGTGTGATTGCCGGAGAGAAAACCAAGCAAACGTCTTGTATACCGATTCCCTGCTTCTGACCGCATGTGCCGTCTGGCAGACAACACGCGCCAAAGAACGATGAATAGCAGTGGAATGAGAAATCAAACGATTCGCCGCCGCCGCCGATTCGACCGGATATTTCGAAACACTGGCCAACGCCAACCGTGAATTGTCCAAGGAGGACGCGGTAGCCAAACGAGCCTTCAAATACGTCTTCGCCGGCGCTTGGCGATGTATCAAGGAGACCGCCACCGTTGGACACAAATGACTCACCCATTGACCACGGCATGGTCCAGCCGTCATCCTGAATTGAAGTTCCGCCAGACGTGTTGGGGCCGCCGTCATGTCCAATGGTCAGCCAGGAGTCATAGGCAAGCTCAGGGACGAACGAAAACCACGCGGGGTTCGTGGCATCGACCGACTTGCCGAGCGGCGAGTTGTAAGCCGGTGCCCCATTTGGGCTGTAGTGGAATTGGACACCGTCATCGGCCGAAGCGCCAAAGTACGCGATGGTGTCCTGCGGCGACTCAACCAGCGCCCACAATCGAAGCGTCTTCGTGCAAGGCGGCTGAGCATCGGGCACCAGATGCGCTGACGCTTCATGAATGCTGCCGTCAGCAAAGACGTAGCCGTTGGAGAAATCGACTTCGGTGACGTCCACGCCGATGATGCCCGCGTGGGCCGCAGCGCACGTCAAGAGTGCGATTGCCGCGGCGGATACCTGTCGTTGCGTCTTTGCGCTGATCATGTCAAGTCTCACTGCACTTCACACACTGATGAACACGAGCCAAATGCGTTGAGCACGCCGAGAATCTCATCGATGTTCACAATCCCGTTGCCATTCGGGCCATTGGGATTCACAGGTGCGAAGTCGAAGCGTTCAATGTCGGTGCCAAAGTTGTTGATGACCGCGAGAAGGTCGGCAATGTCAACAACACGATCGGCGAAGCCAAAGTACGGACCTGAGGTCGACGCCGCGACATCGGCAGGACACCGGCAGATGACCTGATCGCCGAGATAGGTTCCGCCGATCAGCGCGCAGGTCTCAGGTTCCTGCATGGTGCATGGTTCACTTTCAATACAACAGGCGCCAAGGACTGGCGGGCACTCGATATCTTCGCAACACGTCTGCTGTTGAAAGACGCCGCCGTGACCGCGGCAAAAACCGGCGCTTTGTGTGCCCTGCATGAGATCGCACGTTCCGTCGGAGAGGCAACAGGCTCCATAGAAGATGAGATAGCATCCAAGTTGAAAGTCAAAGGACGCACCGCCGGTTCCGCCAAGTCGACCTTGCAGGCAAAACGTGCCGCCGTCGGCAATTGTGACTTGACCAATAAGCACTCGATAGCCGCTGAACCCGCCGTTCACGACGTCTTCACCGTCAGATGGTGAAGAGTCGAAGATGCCACCGTTGGCAGACGCGAACGGATCGCCGGCGGCCCACGTTTCAACCCAGCCATCATCTGCGATGCTTGTGCCGGCTGTGGTACTCGGACCGCCATCGTGTCCGATCGTCAGCCACGAGTCATAGGCCAGTTCCGGAAGCACCGTGAAGAGTGTTGCATTCGGCGCATCAATGTCGGTCCCCAGAGCAGAGTTGTACAGGACCGCTGTCGTGCAATTTCCGTCGGCTTCGAATTTGAACATCACGCCGTCATCGGCCGATGCGCCGAGAAACGCGAATCGATCAGTTGCAGATTCGAGGTGTACCCAGATTCGATACGTGTCCGTTCCTGGCGGACGCGCATCAGGCACAAGATGAGCCGATTCCTCGTGTATCGTGCCGTCGGCGAACACATACCCGTTGGAAAAGTCGACGAATGTTGCGCTGACGCCGACGATGTCGGCGTGCGCCGCCGCACACAGCATGACCGTCGCACCGAATGATATTGTTCCCCGCATCGTTCAGACCCTCCGGCAGCCTTACGCCGAACGTACCAGCACGGGGCTAATCATGCGAGCATGAACTGTGGAATCGGTGCTCGTCGGCTTACTGGCAGTCACCAAAGTTGTTGATGATCGCGATGAGGTCGTCGACGTTGATCGTGTCGTTGCCGAACGTGCCATCACCGTTGTCCGGCGCGACATCGCACGGTCCGCCAGGATTACCGAAGCTCGTGATGACGGCGATGAGATCATCCACGTTTACCGTGCTGTTGCCAAACGTGCCATCACCGTTGTCCGGCGCGCAGTCCCACGGACAGAGCGCAGGTTCGAGCGGATCGCACGGCGTGAACGGTTCGCATGCATTACCGCCGGTTGCCGCAACCTGGAATGCTTCGCCGAATCCGAAGTTGTCAATGCCGTGAATCAGCACGTAGTACTGCACGTTGGCGGCCGCGCAGAACGTGATGCTCGAAAACGGTCCTTCGCCGCACGAGTTGCTGTCCGCGCTGTCGGCGATGCATTCGACGGAACCACAGTCGCCGCAATAGACGCTGATGTATGTCGTGTAAAACGAAAACGTCTTGTCGAGGAAGCACGTGGAGATGGTGATCTCCTGCGTCTCGCTTGGCACGATGCGATACCAGCGTCCACCATCGGTCGGCGGCGGCGCACCGCCCGGGCAATCGTTCAGCCCGCCATCAACGCCGGCGGTGTCGTTGTCGCCCGCAAGCACATCGCCATCGATTTCAAGATCAAACGCGTTGCTGCACACGTCATTGGCATGCACGGCCATCGTCGTCGTCATGCACGCACACACCGCAAATGCCGTCATCCATCGCATCATCATCATTCGTTCCTCCTGTGGGGCATCATCCTACTGCGTTGTGGCGTACACCGTGATCGGTTCGTCGAGCTCGGTGGTGTCCATCACCGTTTTTCGTTGCTCACCGCCGTCTTGCGTCGTAGTCTGCGGCGAACCGAGGAGAAGTACTCATGTCGAACATGCAGCGACAGATCGTAGTTGGCGCATTGGTGAGCGGCGTCGTGACGTCGATGGCGTTTGCCCAGTGTGACACGGTGAATGAACGTCTGAAGACGATGATCTCCGACAGCACGGACGGTGACGAAGTCGGCTTTGACGCCGCGATCGAAGGCAATGCGATCGTGCTTGGCGCGCCGCTCGATGACACGATGGGTGAAGATGCCGGCGCGGTGTATCTGCTCAAAGCCTCGGATGGTGCGGTGCTCGCAAAGATCTTCGCGGATGATGCCGATCCCGGCGATGAATTCGGCGCAGCGGTCGCGATCAGAGGTGGTTTGGTCATCATCGGCGCAGCACTGGAGGATGAAGAAGGTGAAGATGCCGGCGCGGTGTACATCGTGGATATCGGCAGTGGCATACAGACGAAGATCACGGCGCCGGACGCCGCGCCGTTCGATGAGTTCGGCGGCGCGGTGGACATCAGTGATGTGGGATTCATCGTTGGCGCGACCGGTGATGATGACAACGGACCGTTGTCGGGGTCGGCCTACGTGTTCGGTCTGACCGCAGGATTCCCGCCACTCGGCAAGTTGCTTCCAACGCCAGCCGCGGCGTCGTATATGTTCGGCGAATCCGTGGCGATCAGTAACTCGGCGTGCGCGGTGGCGAGCACGCGCGATGATTCGCTTGGTGACTTCGCCGGCCGTGGCTATCTCTTCGATGCGTTCGGTACGCAGATCGCAACGCTCGATGCGTTGGATGCCGATCCGTTCGATGAGTTTGGTCGTGGCATCGCGATGACAGAAACGCGGGTGATCATCGGCGCGCCAGGCGATTCGGAACTCGGCATGTCGGCCGGTGCGGCGTACGTGTTTGATGTGCCAAGCGGCGTGCAATTGCAGAAGCTCACCGCCGATGATGGTGATGGCGGTGATTTCTTCGGCGCGGCGGTCGACATCGAAGGTAACACTGCGGTCGTCGGTGCCTTCTTTGATGATCAGTTGGCGCTGTTCTCGGGTTCGGCGTATCTGATGGACGCGAGCACGGGCACGCAGCTTCGCAAGTTCCTCTCGAGCGATGGTGCGGACAGTGATCTCTTTGCGTGGTCGATCGGCTTGAGCGGGACGACGGTCATTTGCGGGGCACGATGGGAAGATGATCAGGGTGGAGCATCCGGTTCGGGGTACATCTTCGATACGACGCCGAACTGCCCGGCGGATTGCGCACCAGACAATGGCAATGGCACGTTCGGGAATGCGATCGTCAACATTGATGATCTGCTCGCGACGATCAATGAGTTCGGCCCGGCCGGTGGACCGTGCGACAGCGCGCCGTGCAATGCCGATGGTTCGATCGGCAACGGTCAGGTGAACATCGATGACCTGCTGAATGTGATCAACAGTTTCGGACCGTGTGGGTGAGTAGGGGGGGGGGCGGGGGGCCCCCCCGTGGTGGGGGTTAGTTGGTGGGTGGGTGTGTGTTTGGGTGGGGGGGGGGGGGGGGTGGCCCCCCCCGGTTGGGGAATGCGTTTTT
>JBCCFX010000257.1:0-4599 GCA_039029515.1 Planctomycetota bacterium | reverse complement strand
GACCCGTAAGAAGGCCACTCGCAAGAAGTCGACCCGCAAGAAGGCCACTCGCAAGAAGTCGACCCGCAAGAAGGCCACTCGCAAGAAGTCGACCCGTAAGAAGTCGACCCGCAAGAAGTCGACCCGCAAGAAGTCGACCCGCAAGAAGGCCACTCGCAAGAAGTCGACCCGTAAGAAGGCGACACGCAAGAAGTCGACCCGTAAGAAGTCGACCCGCAAGAAGGCCACTCGCAAGAAGGCGACTCGTAAGAAGTCGACCCGCAAGAAGGCCACTCGCAAGAAGGCCACGCGTCGCAAGACGACTCGCAAGAAGGCCACGCGTCGCAAGACGACGCGCAAGAAGGCCACTCGAAAGAAGGCGACCCGCAAGAAGGCCACGCGTCGCAAGACGACGCGTCGTCGTCGCTGATCGTCTGGTTCTCACGGGAGAGCACACGGGCCGACAATTGTCGGCCCGTTTTTTTTCGCCTGCTCAACGCCCGGATCGAGGCCCACGGATCCAACCGTCCACTTGATGACCGCCCGCGCCGAACCCTACAATCGTCGGCTGCGGCGATCGACCATCGCCCCGGAGAGGACCTGATTCATGACGCACGTGATTGCTGAACCCTGCATCGGTACCAAAGACGTGTCCTGTGTGGACGTCTGCCCCGTGGATTGCATCCACCCCACACGCGATGCCGACAAGTTCAAAGAAGCCGAGATGCTGTTCATCGATCCCGATACATGCATCGACTGAGGACTGTGCGTCGATGAATGCCCCGTCCAGGCCATCTTCCCCGAAGAAGACCTCCCCGAAGAATGGGTCGACTACGTCGAGAAGAACCGCAAGTGGTATGAAGAGAACCCGATCTAGGAAGCCATGAGCCATGAGCGCGGATCGTACGGCGGGCTGGAAGCCCCCCCGACAGCAGAGTGCTGACACACCCACAGAAGCCGCAACCACGCCGCACCTGAGCCCGCGAAGGTGCGGATCTGACCGTGAACGCCGAGCCTGAGGCGTCTTCGCCGAAGGCTCGGATCTCTTCGGTTCCAACCCGGGCCTTCGCTGCGCTCAGACCCGGCGTTGATGGCGCATGCGACGCGCCAGCATCGATGAGTCAATGCATACCGCTCGAAGACGGCGGTCGCCGCGGCGACCGCCCTACGGGGAATGCGGGTCAACAGCGATGCACGATCGCGGCGGGCTGAAAGCCCGCCTTATGGTGAGGACCGGCGCGCAACGAAACGCCGGGTTCACCAGAACCCGGCCTACAGCCCATAGCTCATAGCCAACAGCCAATGGCCTACTGCTGATCGCTGACAGCTGAGAGCTGACGGCTGACCACTACTCGTCGTCTTCGTCGGCTTCCTTGCTGACGCCGCTCGGTGCGTCAGGACGCTCGGTCCAGTCTTCCACTCGCTTCCCGAGGTTCAGCTCCGTCTCGGCCGTCTTGCGATAGCCGATCTTCCGGATGACCTCGAGGACATCGGTCCACGTGGGGAATGTCTTGCCGTTCACGCGCTTGAAGGTCTCGATGGCCATCACGAACATGAACTGCTCGTGCGTCATCTCGCCTTCTTCGGCGGAACGCATGAAGTCCGTGCGGCGCCGGCCCGGACCTCGACGTCGTTCAAGGTTCGTGTCCTTGTCCGCGCCTGATGGCGTGCCCGCCTCGGCGGCAGCAGCCGCTTCGGCCTCGGCGAGGTGCCGGCGGTCGAGACCGGAACGTCGGTCGATCACGCTGCGACGATCGGAATCATCTTCCGTTCGCTGCGGATCGTCTGCTTCAATGGATTCAGGGTTCATCTGGGTCTGCTCGGACACGGTTGCCGTCTCCCGATACACTACGTCGCCATCGCCCGACTGGACGATGGATTTCAGCCGTACTTCTCCAATATCGGGCCGACGAACGGGCCGGCTCAACTCTCATCCGACCTCTGCCCGCTTCCTTTCTGCATGACTTCGGACGTGTCCGATACCTCGACCCAACCCGAACTCCGCCCGCTGGCGGGCATCCTGGCGTGGGCGTGGCCCGGCCTGGGCCATATTTCCATTGGTCAGAAGCGTCGAGGCGTGCTGATCATGGCCGGGATGCTGTTCATGATCCTCACCGGGCTGTTTGCCGGCGGTCTGGACAGCGTTGATCGACGCGAGGACCGCCTGTGGTTCATTGCACAGGCAGGATGCGGCCCGGTGGCGTTCGTACTGGACATCGCAAACCAGTCCATGCTCAAGGCAGGACGACCGCCGACAGACCCGGCACGGCTCAATACGGTCTCCATGGGCCGGCCGAACGAGATGGGCACGCTGTTCATCGCACTCGCAGGCCTGATGAACGTGATCGTCGTGCTCGATGCGGCGTTCTTCGATCCGAAACGATCGGCGGGCGAAGCACCGGAGCGCATGCGGCGACGACGATCGGATCGCCGGCCGGCGAAGACGCCGGACGATGACACGTCCGATAACCAAACCGAGTCCAACGAGGCGGCACCGGACGACGCATGAGCATGCTCTCGTACATCCCGTTCGTGTATCCGCTGCAGTCGGTGTATGCGTGGTGGTACGTGCTGCTGATCCCGCTGGCGTTGGGGATCTCGGTGGTGTGGAAAGCGATCCGCGTGCCGGACTTCAACGACTACTGGCGTCAAGTCGTCGCGATGACCATTCAGATCGTGCTGGCGATGATCGGTCTTGCGTTGCTGCTGGCGTTGTTCGTGCAGGTTGTGATTCCGCGCCTGCCAGTCGACATGTCGTAAGCGCATTGTTGCGCGATGGGTTGTGCGCGCTGTGCATGACCCGTGGACATACCGAACGAACGCGCAGGAAACGCGCATCATTTGCGTCAATACACCGCCGATTGGCGTCGAACGCGAAGCGATCTCGAAGTTCGGCAAAAAGCGCTGGACAACGCGCACAAAACTTGGTGGAATCCGGCATCGTTGTCGATGCAAACGTGTGGGCGCGGTCATGGATGGACCGCGATTCGACAACAACAACCAAAGACGCTCTCAAGGAAGAGAACGATGCCCATCGCGCCGTCCCCCTCAGCGCCGCTATCCGATGCGCCGCCGGCTTTTGAGCCGGCCCCGAATCGTCCCGGCTTCACGACCAACCTGTCCCTTGCTTCGCTCGCCGCCCCGACGGACGAGTCGCATCGTCGCCATCATCGGATGGCCGATGAGGTCTCATCAGTTGAGGCTGCGGCACGCGAGGCCCTGACGCGGGCCACCATCGAACGGATGCCGATCCGCGAGGTGTGGTACGCATACCGGCGTACGAACGATGCCCGGTATCGCGACCGTCTCGTCGAGCACTACATGAAGACGCATGTGCGTCGGATCGCCGCCCGGATGTCGGCAACGCTGCCGAGCCAGGTGGATGTCGATGATCTGACCCAGCAGGGCTATCTCGGCCTCGCGGAGTCAATCGAGCGGTATGACATGGAACGAATCGATCAGGTGAAGTTCGAGACGTTCTCATCGCATCGCATCTACGGTGCGATGCAGGACTACCTGCGTGCGATCGACACCGTGCCCCGGCTGACGCGAGCGCGGGCGAAGAAGATGCAGGGTCTGATCGACCAGTTCGTGACCGAGCATGGTCGCCCGCCGAGCGTGGATGAGATCCGGGCGCGGGTGGATGTGCCCGAAGCGCAGTTCAAGCGGATGCTGGATGATCATCATCCCGCGGTGATGGTGCCGTTCAGCAGTGCGGCGGCGGAGTCGGACGAGCCGGACGGCGAGAGCGATGCGATGAATGGCTTCGAGGATCTCGTCAGCGGCACGCCGTTGGAATTGCTCGAGAAGGAAGACCTGCAGCATTGGATCACGCGTGGTTTGGCGCGCCGTGATCGGCTGATCGTGGTGCTGTACTACTACGAGCAGATGACGATGAAGGAAGTCGGCCGGACGGTTGGGTGTTCGGAGTCGCGAGTGTCGCAGCGTATCGAGTCGATCCGTGATTGCCTGCGTTCGCGTTTCGTGGGTGTCGGGGCGGAGGAGGAGTTTGTCTAAAGAAGCCATGAGCCATGAGCCATGAGGGATTCGGAATTCGGGGTTCGGGATTCGATTCGGACAACGGACAACGGACAACGACGAACGATCAACGATATCTCCAGTTGTGTTCAGCACACAGCGCAACCCAGCGCCCCGGCCAGTCGGTCGGGGCGTTTGCGTTTGAGGACGGGATTCGGGATTGGGGATTCGCGATTCGGGCTGTTGGCTGTTGGCAGAGGGCTGTTGGCGGGAATCGTAGGGCGGGAGCTGTGCCCCCGCCGACGAACGGCGGACGGTGGATCACGGCGGGCTGAAAGCCCGCCCTACGGAAGCGCGATGCGGACGGTATGTCGACGCGCCGGCATCGGCGAGTCAACGCACGCCGCTCGAAGACGGCGGGTTCGGAGAACCCGCCCTACGGGAGCTCAGACCCGGCGTTGATGGCGCATGTGATGCGCCGGCATTGATGTACCAACCACGCCGCACCTGAGCGCGCGAAGGTGCGGGTGATGGCAACAGGCTGTTGGCATCACCCGCACCTTCGCGCGCTCAGGTGCGGCGTGGTTGGTACATCAATGCCGGCGCATCACATGCGCCATCAACGCCGGGTCTGAGCTCCCG
>JBCCFX010000256.1:0-4621 GCA_039029515.1 Planctomycetota bacterium | reverse complement strand
ATTTCATCAACATGTCAGATGCAAGAGCTGGTAAGGTTTTGCGCGTATCATCGCATTAAACCACATACCCCACCGCTTGTGTGAGCCCCCGTCAATTCCTTTGAGTTTTAGCCTTGCGACCGTACTCCCCAGGCGGTGCACTTAACACTTTTGCTTCGGCCGAGAGCAGTGTCAGAACTCCCTCGACCTAGTGCACATCGTTTACGGCGTGGACTACCGGGGTATCTAATCCCGTTCGCTCCCCACGCTTTCGTACCTCAGCGTCAGAACAGGCCCAGCCATCTGATTTCTCCTTCGGCGTTCCGATAGATATCAACGCATTTCACCACTCCACCTATCGTTCCGATGGCCCCTACCTGTCTCAAGACCCGCGGTTCACCCTGCAGTTCCACCGTTGAGCGGTGGGATTTCACAAGATGCCTGCGAGTCAGCCTGCGTACGCTTTAAGCCCAGTGATTCCGAATAACGCTCGGGCCCTTCGTATTACCGCGGCTGCTGGCACGAAGTTAGCCGGCCCTTCCTTTGGGTTTGGTCAGAACTTCCTAAACCCTGACAGCAGTTTACAACCCGAAAGCCTTCATCCTGCACGCGGCATTGCTCCGTCACGCTTTCGCGCATTGCGGAATATTCGTTACTGCAGCCTCCCGTAGGAGTCCGGGCAGTGTCTCAGTCCCGATGCGGCGGGTCATGCTCTCACACCCGCTACCCGTCTTTGACTTGGTGAGCCGTTACCTCACCAACAATCTGATAGGACGTTCCCCACTCCCAAGGCAGTAAACCTTTGATCCGTAGACCACATCGAGTATTACTCCAGGTTTCCCTGGGCTATCCTCGACCTTGGGGTATGTAGGAACGTATTCCTCGCCCTTTCGCCACTCTACTCGGAGCCGAAGCTCCTTTCGCGTTCGACTTGCATGTCTTAGCCATGCCGCCAGCGTTCAATCTGAGCCAGGATCAAACTCTTCAATTGATTATTTGTCACCGACGTTCACACCACGGTTTTCACCACAGTGCTCCAGCCGATGTCTCATTTGAGAGCGCCTGGCCTACCACTTCCGTCACCCCCAAAAGGTGACGTCCATGGTCGGTCTCAAACTCAAGCAATGTCTCGAGTCCGGCAAGCCGGCTAGCTTGCCTTGATTCTCTTGACATTCCGCCGTGATCAGCCGAAGCCAATCGTGATTCGTCTCATTGATAACGAATCCGGCGTCACAAGAATGTCCGACGGACAACCAAGCTGTGACACTGGTTGCCCTGGGATTTCCAGACAAACACAACGTTGTGATCATCGTGCCTGTCCGGTCACATCCTCGCGGCGTACCCAACTGTTCACTTGTCAAAGAGTTCGCGTGCGATAGCCGCACACCCGGAGGCGTTTCGCTCTCCACAGGGGGAACAATCCTACGGAATCCCTGAGGCGTGTCAACCGGCTCGGGCGTCAAACTAGCGAAAATCCTCAAGTCACTGGTTTGGCCCCTCCGCTCGTCCCGCCACGCTCCATCGTATCCCGAACCGCCACCACGGCCCCGACCACGCGCAATGCCCCACCCCGGCGGGCCATACGCGCCAGGGCCGCCAGCGATCCTCCCGTCGTCCGCACGTCATCGACGAGGACGATGGTCTTGCCCTTCACCCTCGATTTCCCGCCGCGACGCCACCGCAGACCCCGATGCGCTTCACGCCATCGCTCGTGCGCAGAGCGTTCCACCTGCGGTATTCGAGCCGATACACGAAACACCTGGCGCGGTCGCAACCCCAACGACTGACCCACGCCTCGCCCCACCACCCACGCATGATCGATGCCGCGCCGAAAACGACGGCCGCGTGGCATCGGCATCGGCACGACCAGCACTGGTTCCGTCGCCGTAATCACGGGACGAACCGCTTCGCCGAGCGTACGACCCAGCGCCAGACCCATCGTCCAGTCCTTGCCGTATTTCACACCAAGCACCCACGTCTGCAGTACATCGTCGTACGTGCCGAGTCGAACAACGGCATCGAGCGGCCACCGCGTTCCGCGACAGCCGGCGCACCCGCGCACTGTCACTTCCCCAGCGCCAACGCTTTCACCACACCGATGGCAGTACCGCGATGGATGATCAGGCATCCAGTTCGCACGCGACCACCGTCGCGTCACCGGCGGCTGCTCCCAGCCACACCACGCTTCGATCACGTCATCCAGGTACTTGATTCCTGCTCGCGCGCGCATCGACAACCTCCTTCGTGTCGAGATGCGCGGCCGACAGGACAATTCTTGAACCGGTTGGCGCGGTACCGTATGCAGCAGAAACCCACGCTTCACGAGGACACACCATGGACTTGTTCTGGGATACACATACTGGCCAGCATCGACCCGACGTTTCCAGCGCTGCCGACCGAGCGCCGGAACACCGCATCCGCGATCTCGAAGCGCGCGTCGATCGTCTGTCCATGATCTGCTGCGCCATGTGGACGGTCATTCAATCAACGGCTGATGTCAGCGATGCGCGCCTCGCGGATCTTGTGCAGGAACTCGACCTCATCGATGGCGTGGCAGACGGCAAAGCTCGCGTCGAGCAGGTGCAGCCATGCGCGACATGCAATCGCCCGCTGCATGCACGGCATCAGAAGTGCATCTATTGCGGCACACCACGTCGCGCTGACTCGCCATTTGATTCGGTGCTTTGATGGCCGACACGCCGACGTTGGATGATTGGAAGTTCGCCGTCTCCGAAGCAGGACACACGTTGCGACTTCGGGTGGAAGCGGCGGAGACATCCGAGAATTCACACAACATCATTCAGAAGATGAACGCCGACTGGCCGCGTGGCCAGGTCATGGCCGCACGCTCGCTGTATGCAGCGCGACACTTCGCGGGCAAGAAGTTTCCACACCTTGCGAACCTGATTGCCGACCATACCGGTCTCGAGATGGCATCGAGTGTCACGATCGCCGATCACAAAGCCAAACGGTTTGAAAGAGTCGGCGAGCCTGTGTTCGACCTGTGCTGCGGCATTGGCGGTGATGCGATGTCGCTGGCGCGAACGCTCGACGTGACAGGTGTTGATGAATGCCCCATTCGCGCATGGATGTGTGAACAAAACGCGGGCTGCGTCACCATCGTTGAAGACGTTCGCGCGATCGATGTGCGCGACGCAATCGTGCATCTCGATCCGAGCCGGCGCACCGATGCCGGCCGGCGCGTTCGTTCGCTCGATGACTATCAACCCGGACGAGACTTCATGGATCATGTCGCGCGCACAGCGCGCGGCGCGGCGATCAAACTCGGGCCAGGCGTCGATCGCGGTGATCTGAATCTCGATGTGCCGTTCGAATTGGAGTACATCAGCGAATCTGGCACCGTCGTGCAGGCTGTCCTGTGGACAGGCGCGCTCGCACAAGCGCCAGGCCACGTCACCGCGACTGTAATTCCGAACGGCGCCTCACTGACAGGTGACCCGACGATCCAGACGCCGCTGCTCGAAGATGCACCGCTGCGCGCGCTTATCGTGCAGGCCGATCCGGCGATCGAGCGGGCCCGACTACTTGGCGCCCTCGCCGAACGGCATGATCTCTTTGAGATTCACCCCGGCCTCGGACTCCTGACTGCCGACACGATGCCGCCGGCGGGCGTAGCGCGTTCGTTTCAATTGATCAACGCCATGCCGTGGCGTGAGAAGAAGGTCAAGGCATGGTTGCGTGAACACGATGCGGGCTACGTCACCGTGAAGACACGCGGCAAAGCGGTGAATCCTGATCCGCTCCATGGATTGCTTGCCGGTCCCGGCGGCACTGACTATGTCGTGTTCATCGTGCGACTGGGGCAGAAAAAGGTGGCATGGATCACGACGGCAGCCACCGGTTGAGCCTGTCTGCACCGCGCTCTTCCCCGCACTGTGCACAACCGATCACGAACAACCTGACGTTGGCGCGACCTCGTCTTCGGCACTCGGTAGCCTTTCGTCAACCTCGATTGTGAAGGTGTTCGTTCTGTTCGGTCGATCTGAGGATCGGAGACAAACGACCGCCACGAGTGGTTTGAGCCTCGTACTGGATGACCCTGTTCGTCATGCAGCCCGCTGAGCCGAGAAAGAGGTGATGGTCATGACGCTCGCTCTCAATCGCACTGATTGTGTGCTCGAGCTCTTCGAGAGGCACTCTGACCGAATTCTTCGGTTCGCCTGCCGCTCGCTTCCGCCCAACGAAGCCGAAGATGTCGTGCAGGATGTCTTCGCCACATTGATGCGTGTGGCGGATCTCGAACACCGTCGAATCACGATCAGTTATCTCTTCAAGATTGCAGAGAACCTGATCAAGCAACGACGCCGGCAGAATGCCCGTCGCCACGAGCTTCTGACACGCTTACGACAACGACGCAGCGCTGCACAACGCGAAGCGCCAGTTCGTCAGCAACCACGCGATGATGATCGACAGTTGCAGGATGCGCTCGATTCGCTCCCCGCGCACGAATACGAAGCACTGCTGTTGATCGTGGCGCGCGGGTACGGCTATGACGCGGCAGCGCGCGCCCTTGGCGTACCCGTGTCCACCGTCAACAACTGGAAGCACCGTGGCCTGCAGAAACTCGGTGATCACTTCCGGCCGGCACGCGCGCATTTGTAGGCTTTTGGCTTTTGGCTTT
>JBCCFX010000255.1:0-4624 GCA_039029515.1 Planctomycetota bacterium | reverse complement strand
GAGGCCATTCGTGAGGCGAATCTGGATCTCGCCGACCCGCGCCGACTCGATGCGGATGCCGACGTCGATGCATTGATCAACGATCAACCCGCGATTGCCTGGATGGCCTACAACATTCACGGCGATGAAATGTCCGGATGTGACGCCGGCATGATCGCCGCGTATTACCTCGCCGCAGGAACCGATGCGCAGGCGAAGCGTTTCCGCGACGAACTCGTGGTGCATTTCGTCCCGATGCAGAATCCGGATGGTCGCGAGCGATTCCTCGCCCAAGTGCAGACGATGCTCGGCCAGGTGCATAACCCGGATGTGGAATCGCTGCACTTTTACGGTGATTGGACCGGCGGTCGGTGGAATCATTACATGTTCGATCTCAATCGTGACTGGTTGCCGATGACGCAGCCGGAGACGCGCGGTCATGCCGCGGCGATCCTGCGATGGCAGCCGCACATGCTGATCGATGGTCACGAGATGGGGGCGCTGTCATCGTTTCTGTTCGAGCCGCCGCGCGAACCGTTATCCCCGTACAGCGCGCCGATCAATCTTGAATGGCGACGCAAGTTCGGACGTGAGCACGCTAAAGCGTTCGATGTCCATGGCTGGAGTTATTACTCGCAGGACTGGTACGAAGAGTGGTACATCGGGTACACGAATGCCTGGGCCAACCTACTTGGCGCCGTCGGGATTCTGTACGAACAGGCCAGTATCACGGAGACCGGCGTCATCAAGCGCGCCGGCGACATCGAAACGTATCAGGACTCCGTGCATCATCAGTACGTGTCGACAATCGCCAACCTCGACTCGCTCGTGAGACATCGCACCAAGGTCATTCGCGACTTCCACGAAGATCGTCGCTGGGCGGTCGAGGGCCGTGATGAACATCGCGGTGTCTTTCTACTTCCGCCGCACGCCGATGGATCGCGCCGCGCTCGGTTCCTTGATGTACTGCTGCGACAGGAGATCGAGTTCACCGTTGCCGAGGCGCCGTTTCAGGCGTCGGTCGTTCGGCACGCCGACGGCACGAACGCGGATGCCGCGCGATATCCCGCCGGCACCGTGGTGATTCGCTCGGAACAGCCGCACCGCCGATTGCTGCACGCCATGCTCGCGTTCGACCCGCGGATGTCCGATGACTTTCTCGTCAAGGAACGATCGGAGCTCGAGAAGCGCGGTTCATCGCTGATGTACGACGTGTCATCGTGGAACCTTCCGATGTCGTATGGACTGCCGGCGAGTTGGGCTGATGCGATCGAAGATGTCGAGACTTCACCGTACGTCGAGCCAGACCCTGGTGATGTGACAATCGATGATGCCGCGTACGGCTACATGATTTCCAGTCACGACAGCGATGTGCAGCGTGCTGCCGTTGAACTGCTCAATTGCGACATCAAGGTGCGCGCGAACACGAAGCCCATGCAGATGAACGGCACGGTGTATCCGGTTGGATGCCTGTTGATTCGCGGCCATGAGCAGACTGGCGATTGGCGCGATCGACTGACGGATGCACTGGACGGTCTTGCTGTTCGCGCTGATGCGATGCAAACCGCACTGTCTGAGAATGGCTGGGATCTCGGTGGGACGAAGGTCACGCTGCTGGACAGACCGCGTGTCGCGCTGCTTGCGCAATATCCGGTGTCACAGACTGACTTCGGCGCCGTCTGGCATGCACTCGATGCGCGGCTGGGTATTCAGACCACGCTGCTCATCATGCCATATCTGAATTCGGTCGACCTGCGGCGCTACAACGTGCTCATCGTGCCGAACAGTAGCGGCATGTCACAGGCAATGACGTCTGCGTTGCGGTCCAGGCTCATCGACTGGGTCAGCGCCGGTGGCACGCTGATCATGATGGATAGCGCCGCCGGTTACGCGCTGCTCGAGTCGTCGGGCATGTCCAGCGTCCGTCGTCGACGCGATGTGCTCGAAGACATGCCGGTGTACGCAGAGTGGATCGCGCGGGAGCGCGGCGCGCGCGCGGTGGCGATCGACCCGGCACTCGTGTGGGATGATCCCGTGGAGACCAACGCAGATGACGCCGCTGACGAGGCCGGGGCCGTCGATGACGCCGAGGCCGAAACCGCCATGGACGCTGATGCCCGGAAGCGTCTCGACGCCTGGCGACGGCGCTTCTCACCATCTGGCGTGTTTGTGCGGGCCGAGGTGGATCAGGAGCACTGGATCAACGCTGGCGTCGATGCGTCGCTGTCGGCCTTGTGGCGCGGGTCGACCGTTCATATGTCCAAGCCGCCAGTAGAGACTGCGGTTCGGCTGGCACCGACGGCGTCCGTTCGTTTGTCGGGATTGTTGTGGCCTGAAGCCCGCGAGCGCATCGGCGACAGCGCATACGTCACGGTCGAATCGCGCGGCTACGGCCAGATCATTCTGTTCGCGCACAACCCAGTGTTCCGTGGCTATCAGGAAGGCACCGGTCGCGTGTTCGGAAACGCGGTGATCTACGGGCCTGGTCTGGGCGCGACGCCAGCCTTGCCACCACGTTGATATCGATGCATGTCATCGGTGTTGGTGTGAAGGTGCGCAAAGTTCGATCGTTGTGCATGGTGGCGCGGTCGAACCATTCGCGCGTTTTGCTTCCGTTATGCCGATTCCGGGGCTACTTTGAATGCTGACGATGTCGTCCTGTACGCAGGTCGACGTCTGATAAGCAGAAGAGGGGATCGTTCCGTATCCGGGAGTGTGTTGTGATGAAGTCGAAATGGAAATCCGTTGTCTGGTGTGCCATGGCCTTGGCCATGGGGGCGGTATCGGTGATGACCGCGCATGCGGGCACGTTGCCGACGCCGACGAATCACTTCTACGGACCGCACTTCCGCAACAGCGTGCACTTCTATGAGAGTGATCCCGCAGGACCGCCCGCACCGGTGATCCTCTTTATCCATGGCGGTGGCTGGGTGGTTGGCAGCAAAACCGATGTGCAGCCGCACGTGCAACCGCTGCTCGATCGCGGGTTCGCGGTCGCGAGTATGAACTATCGATTCAGCCAGCAAGGCGTATTTCCCGCACAGATTCACGATGCGAAGGCCTGCGTGCGATTGCTACGAGCCAACGCCGCATCCTTCAATATCGATCCCGACCGCATCGGCGTGTTCGGCTTCTCGGCTGGTGCGAACATGGCCGCGCTGCTCGGCACGACCGGCGATCTCGCCGACGTCGAAGGTACGGTGGGCGACCATGTCGGGACTTCCAGTCGCGTGCAGGCGTTCGCCGAAGTGTCCGGCCCGATCGACCTCTTCGCGCAGGGTATGTTCAACACCAGTCCGACGAGCGACATTTCGCAGCTGATTGGTCATCCGATTCCGGACATCAACGCGAACATTGACAATCCTGCCTACGCGGGTCTGGTCGAACTCGTCACGAACGGTAGCGCGAACTTTCATTGCACGCCGGACGATCCACCCGCGCTGCTGATGCACGGACAGCTCGATACGGTGGTGCCGTTCAGTCAGGCCGTGGACTTCGACGCCGCGATTCAGCTTGAAGGTTCGACGTCGACGCTGGTGCTGCTCCCGAACGAGCCGCACGAAGTTGCCTTCGCGGAATACGAGGTCGTGTATGACTTCTTCGTCGGCGAATTCTTCCCGATGGTGCCCGGCGATGTGACTGGCGAAGGCATCGTGAACATCGATGACCTGATCATGGTCATCAACGCGTTCGGCATGGATTGCTCGATCGATCCCTGTCCGGAGGATGTGAACGACAGCGGGATGGTGAACATCGACGACATCCTGGACGTGATTAACGCGATCGTCGGCTGACCCACACTTCAATTCCCGACTCCATCGTTGCATCATGCATCGTTCCCGGTAGATTCAAGCCTGTGCGAGGCAGGCGGGATGATCCCGGGAGAATGACGATGAAATGTGGTGTTGGTGCCGTGGTCGCAGCCTTGACGCTGTCGTGTGTCTCGTTGGCCGAGACGATTGAGACTTCGTTCTTAACGGGACCCTCTGGTGACGCATGCTGTTTGCCGAGCGGGATGTGTGTGGACACCACGCAACAGGAATGCGAACTCGCCGGCGGCCTGTATCAGGGCGCATTCGTGACGTGTGGGGAGATCAGTTGCCCGCAGCCGAAAGGCGCATGTTGCCTGCCGGATGGCAACTGCACCGTGACAACGCTCAAAGAATGCGGCGTTTCGGGCGGCGACTATCAAGGCAATTTCACGCTGTGTTTTGATGCCAATTGCACCTTGCCGACTGGCGCGTGCTGCCTGCCGAATGGTGCGTGTACCGAAGCATCTTCATTCGACTGCTTTGGCATTGGTGGTTTGTTTCAGGGCATCTTCACGACGTGTTTCGAAATTGAATGCCCGCAACCGAATGGCGCGTGCTGTCTGCCGACGGGCAATTGTACGATCGTGACGCTCTCTGAATGCTTGAATCAGGGCGGTGATTATCAGGGCGACTTCACGCAATGCCAAACGACGGCATGTACTCAGCCGACCGGGGCGTGTTGTCTGGAGACCGGCGAGTGTTTTGAATTTGGACAGGCGGATTGTCTCGCGGTCGGCGGCTTGTATCAGGGAGATTTCGTGACATGCGTCGAGGCCAGTTGCCCGCTGCCGGATGGAGCGTGCTGTCTCCCGAATGGCAACTGCACGACAGTC
>JBCCFX010000254.1:0-4665 GCA_039029515.1 Planctomycetota bacterium | reverse complement strand
GAAGCGGTTCGTGATCTGATTCACTACTTTGATCGTCCGGGTCGTCAGGTGATGATCTCCGCGATCATCGCAGAAGTCGATCTCGTTGATGACCTGCAGCTTGGTCTGCGTGTCAGTGCCGGCGACATCGCTCTGTCCAACATCGATAACTCGATCGGTGGCAGCGGCAGTGGTTCCGGCCAGGAAACCGGCTTCCTCGACGACCTCTTTGACACATCGGTGCTCGACGTGAACTTCGACGCGAACATCGTGCTGCAGGCGCTCGCGCAGCAGACGAACGTCCGCATCCTGCAGGAACCGCGTGTGTTTACGGCTGACAATCAGGAAGCACTGTTCTTCGATGGTCAGGATGTGCCGTTCATCTCGAACAGTAACACCACGGATCAGGGTGGTATCACCCAGTCGTTCGACTACCTTCCCGTCGGTGTCGTGTTGAATGTCCGCCCGCGCATCACGTCGCAGAACGATGTGGACATGGAGATCAACCTCGAGCTGTCGAGCATCGTGCCCGGCCAGACGCTGTTCGGCGGCTTCATCATCGATCGCCGCCAGACGACGACGCAGGTCATCATCAAGGACCAGCAGACGATCGTGCTGTCCGGCATTCTCAAGGACACCGAATCGCGCCTGACACGTAAGGTGCCGCTGCTTGGTGACATTCCGCTTCTCGGCGAATTGTTCACGTCACGTGACAACACGACGACGACATCGGAACTCCTGGTGTTCATCACGCCGGTCGTAGTTGACAATCCTGCTGCGAACTACGAGATGAATGCTCCGGACCTCGAGACGCTCGAGCAGTTCCGCAACACGTCGCTCGAAGACACGGACAAGCTGCTCGACACGATGGATCGCAAGATCGATCGTCGAATCACGCCGCCTGCCGCATCGCGCAACATCACCGAGAGTTCTGCATCGACCGCGCCCGCCGCCTTGCCGGTGGACATCGATGACGTGAACGGAGACTGGGACGGATGATTCGAGTCCGACGCAACGTAAACGTAACGATTTCAACGACCGCCGCCGCGACCATCATCGCGGCGGTGCTCATGTCGGGCGGCTGCACGACGACGACCGAGTCGTCGACAGCCGGAATTCAGACCGATGTCAAACCGCAGGACATGGTTACTAGCGAAGGCGTGAAGTCTGAGCGAGAGAATCAGGCGCAATCGGTGGTCATTCCGATGGGCGTCATTCCCTACGACAACGCAACGCTTCCATTGGTCAGTCCGAACGGCCGTTTTGTCGCGACCCAGACCGGCGTCGCGCCAGAGTTTGAGACGCTGATCGCGAATCCCGATGGCGAACTCCCTGCCGCCAGCAAGGTGGAAGTCTTCATGGTCGGTCCGCGAACGCAGGACGATCCGGATGTCGAACCGCAATATCTGCATCGACTTGATATGCCGGTCCTGCTCGGACGCTCGGTCGACGCTGAAGGCTATCTCGTCGAGTTGCCGCGCCCGAACGGCTCACGCTGGATCGGCAAGGCATCGTGGTTGTCTTCGGACATCGACTGGCTGGTCAAGACCGGCGACATCAATGCATTTGCCGCGCACCATGCGCAGAGCGGTCTCGCGTACAGCCGAAGTGACGATGACGGCGCTTCGTTCCAACTCGTCGTGCGCGGTCGCGATGGCAACGAATGGGCATTCGGCGGTCCCGATGAAGACTGGTTGATGCCGATGTGGTCCGGTCGGGATGATGGTCTGTTCGTCCTTCGACTCGTTGAGAATGAACTGCGTCTTGTGTATGGCGTGGCCACAGATCGAACGTCGTTTCGCCTGTCATTCCAGGAGTTCACGGTCGCGACCGGCATGACACGCGGTATCGCGTACCAGACGCTCGCGGCACTCACGAACATTGCCGATGGAGATCGCGCGCCGAGCACGGCGTTACCGTTCTTCCATCCGATGCTCGGACGCATGGCAGTCTGGCGTCCGCTCGCGACCACGGAACCCGGCCTCACGCTCAACCCGAAATCGTTCGCGGCGCTGTCCATTGATCGAACGTACGCACTCGTGTCGACCGACACCAAACTCGTTCGTCAGAACCTGAACGACTCGGGTGACGCGGTCACCCTCGCACGCGGATTGCAGATCGCCCGAAGAGTGACGAATCCGGAGTGGCCGCTCGTCGATTCGAATCAGTCCGGCTCGTCGATCACGCGTGTGAGTACACCATTCATGCTCATGTCGCCTCGAGAGGGCGAAATCCAGCTTCTGGCGCTGTACCTGATTACCGGCTGAGCCGCCGGCCACCCATCCATCCTCACGCTGCCGGTATACTCGCGGGCCATTCCGGGTTCGGGCGAGCGACTGTCGTGTGTCCGAGTGGATTGAGTCGTCCCGTGCCCGCGGGACCGTGGGAAGGCCAGCATGAGTAAGTACGCCAGCACACCCGTTCAGTCGAAGCGCATGCCGCGCGGTATTCCGTACATCATCGGGAACGAAGCGGCGGAGCGATTCAGCTTCTACGGGATGAAGGCGATTCTCACGGTCTACATGACGGATCACCTTATTGATTCGTCAGGTGTCGAAGCCACGATGTCGGCGGAAGATGCAAAAGCAGTCTTTCACCTCTTCACCGCGGCGGCCTACTTCTTCCCCGTCATCGGCTCGCTCATCTCCGACATTCTCTGGGGCAAGTACAAGACGATCCTGATTCTGTCGCTTGGCTATTGCATCGGCCACCTGTGCCTCGCACTTGGTGACACCGGTGCCGGCACCGGGCTGATGGAACCGAAGACATGGCTCTTTGTCGGATTAGCATTCATTGCCATGGGCGCGGGCGGCATCAAGCCGTGCGTGTCCGCGCACGTTGGTGATCAGTTCGGAACGGGCAACCAACACCTGATCAGCAAGATCTTCAGTTGGTTCTACTTCGCGATCAACGTTGGTGCCATGACCAGCACCCTGCTCACGCCGATCCTGCTCGCCAAGTTCGGGCCGTGGGCCGCATTCGGTCTGCCGGGCGTACTTATGGCCATCGCCACGTTCGTGTTCTGGCTCGGCCGCAACAAGTTCGTCCACATTCCGCCGGGCGGCGTGGAGAAGTTCACCGCCGAGACGTTCAGTCCGGACGGTCGTCGCGCGCTGCTCAACCTTGCGCCGCTCTTCCTGTTGTTCATCCCGATGTTCTGGGCGATCTTCGATCAGACCGGATCCGCATGGGTCATCCAGGCCGATGCCATGGATCGAGACTTCCTCGGAATGACATGGCTGAAATCGCAGGTGCAGGCGGTGAATCCATTCCTGATCCTCGTGTTGATTCCGACATTTGCATTGTCCATGGTCTTGGCGTCGATGCCCGGGCAGTCGACGACGCGATTGGCTCCCTCGGTCACCGTGCAACCACCGATTTCGATGCCGAGCATGCCCATGGCCAGGGGAGGCAGCTCTTCCCAGCAGTTCACGTCGACCGTGCCGCCCGAGCCGTCGGAGCGCTCCCAGATCGGGAGCGGGCACCAGAACTCGTCACCCTCCGCCTGCACGTCCTGACAGAGCTCCACCAGGTTGCAAGGCGTGTTGGAGTTCGCATCAAAGCAACCGGTGTAGTTGGCCTCGATGGCGTCGGGGAAGTCCGTGACGGCAAGCGGCAAGACATCGCTGTACGACCAGAACGGCAGGCTGGCTCCGGCGACCCCGGGCTCCCCGGTGACGAAACTTGCCGGCTCGGAACCCACCACGGCGGCGGTGATGTTTCCGCCCTCGCTACGATACTGAACGGCGACTGGCGGGGCAGAGTTGGTGAAGCGGTCGACGAGCGTGAGCTGACATTCGTTGGTGAACCCGCCGGACTCGATGATCGCCTCCTCACCACAGGTGATGTAGCTGTTGCCGAAGTTGGGCAGGCCGCCGGTGACGGCGATCGGCGCCGACTGCACCGAAAGGGTGACTCCCTCAAAGGTGGCCGTGGCGATGACGGAGATCGACTGAGCACGGGTGCCCGCGCTGAGAACCGTATTCGCAACGCCGCTGGCATTGGTGGTGTCCGACGGCTGGACGGTTGCCTCCGGGTCGGCCGTCGCGGGGACCTCGAACAGCACGGGCACGCCACTCATGGGCTCGTTGTCGTCGTTAAACACGGTGAACGTCACGTTTGACGAAGAGGCTGCAGATGAGCCTCGAACGCCAATGACCTCTGGGGTTGCGGCCGTGAAAACGATCGATTGAAGGATCGGCAACCGGTCGATCTCCAAGTTCACCTCGGTCTCGTACTCGACGTTCGGAGACTCCTCCGTGTCGGTGACCCGGACCTCGATGACGGCCGACCCTCGAACGCGGTCGTTCTGTGTGGAAACGACGACCTCGGCGACACCGTCCGCCCCCGGCGTGACCGTCTCCTCGAAGTCCTGCAGCGGGGACCCAGCCTCGATGTCGGAGAGGCGAGTGCCAAAGCCGACGCGAACGCGGTCTTCTTGGCGGACTGTGAACTCGACCGGGAACTGGCGGGCGGTGCCGTCCTTTTGCACCGTGACGGTGATGGTGCTCGTGTCGTTCAAGTCGCTTCGCAAGTCGTCGGGCGTGGGCGTCGCATTGAGCAACAGCGTGCCTTCCGGGTTGATGGTCACCGTGACGCTCGACGAGAGCGCGGGCAGTTCGGGAACCGGCGAGTAAAACGCCGTGAGGGTTACGACGCGCGGGCCCTCCATGGCATCAAGGTCAG
>JBCCFX010000253.1:0-4686 GCA_039029515.1 Planctomycetota bacterium | reverse complement strand
GCAATTCGAGCGTGCGGTCCTTGCGCTTCTCAGGGATGCAGGACCGAACAAATTCGCTGATGGACGGGAACCACATGCTGAAGAAGAAAAAGAAGTACGGGATCAGCACGGCAAGAAAGCCAATGTGAATGGCGGCGCCGACAAATCGCCAGACTGCTTCGGCACCGCCGCGCGCAAAAGCGAACACCGACCCACCACCGCCGTCATCATCCTTGGACAGGGCAGCGATTTCTGATTCGCGTTCGGCAATCTTCTCGGCAACTGCCCCATCAACAAAAGCACGAAACTCCTCGGCCGTCATGTCTGCCGGATCAATCGCGGTTGTCGGGACAACAATCTCTGCCGTCTCGTCAACCGACACCGTTGGCTCGACGGGATCATCCGCCGTGGCTTCACCATCGGCGGACTGTGTAGCAGGTACTTCATCCGCTTCGACCGGCTCGACGATGTCCTCAGTCGGCGCTTCGGTATCGACGAGCGTATCGATGGCGCGGTCGCCACCCGGAAGTACGCCGACAAAGCTGCGGTAGTCGTCACGCCAGGCTTCGGGGATGTAGCTATCCACGCGCGCGAATTGCTGCGCTAAACGTCCTTCGCGGATATCGCCCGCGAGCCGATCGGTCTGGCCGACGATAATCGGAATGGCGATCGCGGCGACGGCCGCAAGCACGATCGTGCCGACACCGAGAATCATCACCACCGCAACCGGTCGACGAATCTTCGGGTGCGCACTGATGCGGGCGACCAGCGGTTCAAACAGATACGCCAGCAGCAACCCGACGAGCAACGGAACGGTGACTGCGCTCAGGAGATAACCGAGCCAGATGATAAGTACGATGACCGCAACGAACATGACGTCGCGCACCGCCTGAATCTGCCAGACATGCACGCGCGTCAGATCTTTGGACGCCCGATCCTGATCGGCTGCTCTCGATGACGTGTCCGACGCTGATGCGCCGCCCGATTTAGATGTGTCTTTGGCCACGACAGAAGCCTACCGCATTCATCCACGAACGCCAATCGCGTGCAGGACAACCGACCGGACGGAACGGCGAGACTCAGTTGTTGCGGTGGCAGATGCGGGTCGCCAGCGATTCGACGGCAAATGCTTCTGCGAAATCGAAGACGCCACGGAAGTCCTCCATGGTGTCATCCTGCGTCTTGCTCATCAGACCGCCATCGATCATCGCGAAGACAATGCGACCGAAGTCATCGGTGCGCCGAATGTTCCAGCCATCGAGCACCGTTTCCGCCAGCAGGCCGAACTTCTCGATCGCATACTCGCGCAGGCCAAGGCAGAGTTGCTGCGGTGTCACATGACGATCCGGTTCCGGCAGCGATTCGATATCACGATGAACCCGCTGAGCGGTGTAACTCAGACCATCACGAACGAAATGAAAAGCCTCAAGCGGGTACGGTCCCGCCTGGCTGAGCATCTGGTCCCAATCGACTGACTGCTGTTGCGTCACGCCTGGTGTTCCATCGGCTTTCCCGTCCGTGGCGACCGTGACCTCCGCTGGTCACGAACCACGACCCGTCTATGGTAGCCGCCCGAATGCCGCCACGTCACTTCTGCTGCAAACGAGCAAATGATGTGCCGGTCGGGGCCCGAGAAACGCATGGATGGCCGTCAATGAGGAATCGGAGTGGCCGCCTGGCCCAGACTCCGGCGTAATCGACACCGACGCGAGGGCACGCCACGATCCGCCGAGCGGGTAATGCCCGCTGACGTACGCGTTCAATGAACACATGCTCGGATGTCAGCAGGTTCGTACCATCCTGCGCACGATCGATGGCCAGCGCGGCGGTCAGCCGAGCGGGACCCGCGCAAAGATCGACATCACGGCGCGATTTTGGCCGAGCTTCGCGCATCGCGTCGAGACCTTCATCCGGTTCCAGCGCACGGATCAGGACCGCGATGCCTTCACCTTCGGCCCCACAGACGACATTCATGCAGTGGTGCATGCCGTAGACGAAGTACACGTAGGCGTGTCCGCCGGCGCGATACATGGACGCGTTACGCGGCGTTCGACGTCCGCCGAACGTATGCGCGGCGCGATCCTCGGCGCCAAGGTAGGCTTCGACTTCAACGATGATGCCACTCCGGCGCTCGCCATCAACGACCCGAACGAGCCGTTGCCCGAGCAATCGCCGGGCGACCGTGACCGAGTCATCGTGCATCGCGGTGAATCGTTGAACCGTCATGCCGAGGCAATCCATGGCACATCGCCAGGCTCGACGATCCACTGTGGTGCATCATCACGCCGAAGCGTCTCGACAAGCATGGCGAGGGCAGTCGCGCCGTGCGCCGGCACACCGATGATCCCCATCGTCGGACCGGGCTGAAGCGTCCACGCGGAAGACTCGGCTCCGAGCGCCATTGCCCCATTCAAAGTCGCCATGCGAAGCAACGTGACAGGATCAGTGCCGTCTCGTTGCCACAACAACCGCATGTCATCAAGCACGCTGATGCGGTCGTCTGTATCGAGACAAATCATGCTGTCGGTGCCGAGCGCGACGTTGATACCCCGATCCAGCATCCCCAGATACCGATGCGGATCGCGACCTTCGTGCGGATGTTCAAAGTACGCGCTGGCACGAGGGCAATACGCCACCGTTGCATCGACCGACGCGAGAACGTCCAGATCATCGTCCGCCACATAATTGCAATGCGCCACGACGAACGGCGCCGAGTGAAGCACATCGCGCAGGAGCGCAACCGGCGATACATGCTGAGCAACAATCGACTCGTCCCAGATTCTGATCGAACGCAGCATGTCGGCCAACGGACCGGTGGCATGGGCAACGAATGCAAGTTCGTCCAGCGTCTCTGCGAGATGGGTCGCAAGCGGAACACCGGCATCCCGACACGCGTCATATGTCGAGACAGCGCACGAATACGGCGCGTGCGGCTGCAAACCGATGCGCACGTTTGGCGACGATGATGCCGTGCGGCTTACGCGATCAATGATGTCGTGCGCCGCGGATCGACGGCTGCCGATCCCGAAGACCTCCACGAAGCTCACGCCGGCGAGCGATGAACCCATGAGCGCGCTCGCGGCGTCGAGCGATCCGTTGCCGGCGATATCGCCCACCAGCGTGGTGCCACCATCGCGCGATCGCGCGGCGCCGTCCTGAACGGCCGCACGAATGTCGTCACCCGTTGCCGGGCGTTCGTTCCGAACCATGGTCGCCCACTCGGCAAACGAACCGTGAAATGGCCGAACCCCGAGTGACGTGAGGTCGAGATGCGCGTGGGCGTTGACGAGCGCCGGCATCAGCATCAGATCGTCACACGGCACGACGGTGTCACCCGGAGCTGGTGGTCCGACATCGTCCGTGGTACCGCTCGCGAGGATCTGGTGATCCTGAAGTCGAATCGCAGCGGGCGCGAATGCGGTCCCTGAAGCGTCGATCATGCCGGCGGCGGTGATGTACGTGGTGTCGTTCATGGCGAGGGCGAACAGAATGGACGGTGAATCGTCGCGTGACGTGGACAGCGCGTGGACATGATGACAGTTGCGCCCCGTTTTGTGGATTGAATGTCTCGAACGTCCGTTGCCGAAGGGTTCAATAGCGACGCTATCGCATCGCAGTAGACTACCCGGCGACGTATCAACGCGTCGGGCTGACGATGGAAAGGACACAACAGATGCAACGAACGACACTCGCTACCGCGGGACTGATTCTCGGCAGCACGGTCCTCGCGACCGGGTGCGTGCCGCAAGACAAGTACGACAATCTGCTGATGGCGTATCGCACGCTGGAAGAAGAAGTTGTCCGCAAGGATGACGAGCTTGAATCGGCGTACGCGAGCCTCGACCTCGCCCAGATGACGAATCAGCGGAAGGACTCGCAGCTCTCGACGATGCAGGGGCAGATCGGCACGATCGAATCCGCATTGATGTCGGCAGAGCAGCGCGTCGATGCCAGCCTGCGTGATATCAGCTCCATGGAAATCGGCCCCCTGCCGGAGGACGTCGAGCGAGCACTCACGAATCTCGCCAACGCCTATCCGAACGTGCTCAGCTTTGATGCTGGACGGGGCATGCTCCGGTTTGCGAGCGACTTCACGTTCGATCTCGGGTCAGCCCAGCTCCGAGCGGATGCCGAAAGCTCGATTGGCCAGCTCGCGTCGATCCTCAACTCGTCGAACGCCCGTGACTTCGAAGTTCGGGTGGTCGGTCATACGGACAGCGTTCCGATTCGCCGCGCTGAAACGAAGCGACTTCATCCCACGAACCTACACCTCTCTGTGCACCGTGCGATCTCGGTGGGTGAAGCACTGACGAACGCTGGCCTGGCGCCCGCGCGCCTCCAGGTTGCAGGCCACGGCGAGCATCGCCCCACGGTCGCGCATCGTTCAGGCGGCGTAGCGACCAACCGTCGGGTCGAGATCTACCTCTCCCCGATGCCGACGATGACGCTTGGCACCGCACCGGCACCAGCCTCCGCGGCTCCGGTGACCCGTTCGACAACGCCTGCGATCGAGTCAAATGAACCCATGAAGTGAATGATCGACGGCTGCTGATGTCTATTCAGCACACAAGAATCGATTTCGGGTCCGGCGGAAACGTCGGGCCCGAATTTTATTCGGGACAGTGGGCAAGCTGCCCCCTGATCGTTTCGTAAGGATGTCGTGAATCTGCGCGAATTTGGCGTTTTTGGCGCTATTAAGCAGCAACT
>JBCCFX010000252.1:0-4691 GCA_039029515.1 Planctomycetota bacterium | reverse complement strand
GTTCAAATTCTCGCTGCGACTGCCCGGCAATCTCACCGGACCGATTGAACAGGATTGCACGCGAACTCGTCGTTCCCTGATCCAGCGCCATGATGTACGTCATGCGTCACGCTCCGAGTTCAGCCGCGCGGTCGCGGGCTGTCGTTCCCGTATGATGCCGTGAGTCGACGAAAATGACGAGTCGGTCGGAGCCCGAACATGAAGATCATCGTCGCACCCAATGCACTCAAGGGGAGCGCCAGCGCGACTGACGCTGCCGCGGCCATCGCTCGCGGCCTCCGGCGCGTCCGTCCGAATGCAACGATCGAAAGGCTCCCGATTTCCGATGGTGGCGATGGTTTTCTCGATGTGGCCAATACCATCGGCTCATTTGACGAGGTCACGGTCCGCGTCACCGGCCCGCGATTCGAGCCTGTCACCGCACGGTTTCTATTCGACCGAATCCAGAAACGCGCCATGATCGCGATGACCGAAGCCAGTGGCATGGTGCTGCTCCCCACTGACGCTCCTCGCGATCCGACCGTGACCACGACTGTCGGAACCGGGGAGTTGATCAGAGCTGCACTCGATGCAGGGGCGATGCGCATCGTCGTCGGGATCGGCGGCAGCGCCACGAACGATGGCGGCGTCGGCATGGCGACCGCGCTCGGATGGACATTCCTCCGGGCGAATGATGAGCCGATCCGACCCGTTGGCGGCGAATTGCACGCAATTGCTGTGCTCGACAGCACGGGGCGCGATCCACGCCTCGACGACATCCAACTGGACGTGATGTGCGACGTCGAGAACCCGCTGTGCGGACCGGATGGTGCTTCGGCGGTGTATGGCCCGCAGAAAGGCGCAACGCCGGATCAGGTTCAGTTGCTCGATGCGGGACTCGCACATCTTGCGGATGCCCTTGCACGTACGACTGGCATTGACCAACGCGATGAACCCGGTGCTGGCGCCGCCGGCGGCATTGGATTCGGGCTTCGCGCATTCGCGGGCGCACACCTTCGACGCGGTACGGAGATCCTGGTCGATTGGCTCGCACTGGACGACCGTCTCGGGGATGCGGATCTCATCGTCACCGCTGAAGGCACGCTCGATGAGCAGACGCGCATGGGCAAGGGACCGGCGGCAATTGCGGACCGCGCTGCGCATGCCGGCGTGCCGTGCATTGCCATTGCCGGCACCGTCACGCTTGATAGCGCAGCGCTTCACGATCTCGGCATGAGTGCTGCGTTCAGCCTGCGCGCACCTGGCATGTCGATCGACGAATCGATAACGCACGTCATACCGCTTCTCGAAGACACTGCGGAACGCGCGTTGCGCTCGCATCTTGATGAAGCCTCGTCGATCAGCTCGCCGGCGCCTTGAGTCGAGAAGGGAGCACTGGCACTTCGCAGGATGTCAGTGGCGCTATGCGGGCTTTCAGTCGCGTGATCAGCCCAGCACGCCAGCACCGGCCAGAACGAACGCTGCCACGATCGCCGCGACAATGATGCCGAGCACAAGCAGGCCGACCTTGGCTACGCTGAATGGCGCCTTGCCAACCACCTTGCCCGTCTGACCATGGATCAACGCGGTGTAGTTCTTCCGGCCGTAGTTGTATTGAATCACCCAGATCGGCAGCAATACATGTTTCCAGTGCACATCATCAATGTGGTTCCGAACTTTGAGGCGTCGCTGCGTATCACCCGGCACATCATTGCTGCACCGTGCGCGCTGTGTGCGCTCAATAGACACTTCCGCCATTGACCAGCCGGTCGCGAGGTCCACCTGATATTCCTCCGCCCGCCAACCTGCAAGGTATGCAGACCGATACGGCACAAGCTCGGTCAGGTCGAATGGTCCGAGCTTGTCGACAAGGTCTCCCGGCAGACCGTGCGATGCATTCACGATGACATCGTCATAGACATCATGGCGCGCACCGGACTTTCGAACCCAACGAACCTTGCGTTTCTGGCGCGTTCGTCGCACGCGCTTGCCGTTTACCGTAGTCCAATACGTCTCAGTGACGTAGTAGTAGTAACCGGCATCGGCGGTCCAGGCGGAGTCGACCTCGCAGTCATACGTCCAGAACGGCACGTAGAGACCGATCTCGCTGACTCCGCGCGCATTCTTGAGCGCGTTCGGCCGAAACCACAAGCTGGAAACCCACGCGCGAAAGACCTTGCGGGCGTGCGGCCGGCTGACATCGAGTGGCACAATGGATTCAGGCCGGATCGGATTCCGGTGCTCGTCGCGCGCAAGAACCTGCGATGAACCGCAATACACGCAGCGACCGGCCGTCGTGCGCTGATCCATGTTGACCGTCGCGCCACATGTGTCGCACCGGATGACGCGACGTTCAAGCCCAAGTCCGTGCGCGGCTTCCCCCGCTGCTTCGATCGGATGTTCGACAATCGTCGCTTCTGACGCCGGGACGGGAACGACTGTCTCGCAGTGAGAGCATCGTAGCGCATCATGAACCGGATCCCATTTGAGCTGTGCGCCACAGGTGTCGCAAGGGAATCGGACATCGAGGCTCGGCCGCTCGGTGAGCAGCGAAACGTCGTCTGAAGTTGCGGTGTTGACGTGGTCGTCCCGGGTATCCATACGCCTTCTCATCCCGCATGTCCCGCTGCGGTTTGCCTCATGCTATCCTGAATTCGACGGTGATGACGCGGGGTCATCATGGGACGAGCAGAAAGGGTTTCTTATGGGCATCGTTGATTGGTTCAAGCGCGGCGTCGGCGAGATGATGGTGGCGCGACCGGACGGCGCAAAGTCGCAGATCGTCTGGAAGCATCCTGATCCAACCATTCCCATGAAGTCCCAGCTCACCGTCGAAGCGGATGAGCAAGCCGTCTTCTTCCGTGACGGTAAGGTCGTCGCCACCCTTGACGCCGGTCGACACACACTCGACTCCGCGAACCTGCCGTTTCTGTCGGACCTCGTCGACTCCGTGACCGGCGGCAACGTCTTCATCACCGAAGTCTTCTTCGTCAATATTCGCGAACACACCGGCATCAAGTTCGGAGGCCAGGTCGGTCATGTCGAAGATCCGAAGAGCGGCGTGCCAGTCGAGACAATGGTGCACGGCGAGTTTTCGTTCCGCGTCATCGATCCTGAACAGTTGATTGTCGGTCTTGTTGGCATGGGCCGCGCCGAGTCATATCAGGTCCGGTCCTGGATGAAGGAACAGGTGCTCAAGGTCATTCGTGATCGCATCGCCGAATTGCTCGTCAAGAACAAATGGCCTCTGCTCGACGTCACCAGCGGCGCGTACACCGAAGAGATTGAGACCCATGTGCTCTCCGGCATAGCCGAACACGTTGAGTCGTACGGCATTCAGGTCGTTCGGCTCGGGAACTTCGTGATCGCGATCGACGAAGATGATGCAGACAACCTCAAGACGCTCTATACCGATGCGGCTTATCTCCGCACCGTCGGCGGCGTACAGGGATATCAGCAGTTTGCCGCTGGCAAGGCCATGCTCGGTGCCGGCGAAGGCATGGCACAAGGTGGCGGCGGCGGCGGCGCGGGCGGTGAAGGCGGCGGCGCAGGCGGATTGCTCGGTGGTGCAGGTCTCGGTGTCGGATTCGGTATGGCGCAAATGCTCATTCGTGATCAAGGTGGCGGTCAGACGCTCGCGCCCGCCGCGGCGGGTGTCGTGTGCCACGCCTGTCATTCAAGTGTTGCCCCGGGGCGATTCTGCAGTGCATGTGGGGTGGAGTTGAAAGCGCCCGAACCCGCGAAAGCCGCCGGCGCGTACTGCACGTCATGTGGCAGCCCGATGACGCCGGACGCGAAGTTCTGCGGACAATGTGGCACGCGACGAAGTTGACGGCCGCAGATCCCCGTCAATCCGATGGCAGGTAGACCCACAATGCCGGTCGACCGCAGTTGCAATGCACTGCTCGACCTAGCAGGCCGAGTCCGGATGCGCTGAGAAAGATCGCTGACCGCGCAACATCCCAGAATCCGCGACGGTGATGCGTTCGTGGGCCGTCCAATCGGTTGTTCACGCTCGGGATCGGATGGAAGATGGATTCGACCAGCGCGGATCGCTCGGGTTCCGCATCCTGAAGTCCATCAAGCGCGCGCACGGTGTCGTCAAGCACTGCAGCAGGGATTCCTGAAGCGCGAAGGCGTTCATCGATTGCTGTCACGCCAGACCGTGATAACGTCGGCAGAACGAGCAAGCCGGCAAACGACCAGATGGTGAAGATGAAGCTGAGCGTGATCACGCCGCCGGCCGTTCCCATCGCTGACTCTCCGACGAGCAGTGCGGAAATCACCACGCCAGCCCAGGTGAACGTCAGCGCGGCCCATCGGCCGCGATACCAACTTCCGGAATCGACGGCGATCTCACGGCGCTGTCGGGCAACACGCAAACCGTCAGCCGAAAGGACATCAGCCCAACGCGCCGGCAGCATGTTGCGCCGCGGCCTGAATACACCAACAATTCCGCCGGTAAATCCTTCATCGTCACTGCGCACACAGTCAATATCGAGCGCCCGATCAGCAGGAACTTTGGACGCGTCCATGTCAACCCGCGGCAATGGCGCGACAATGCGAGCAAGATGATTTCGGAGTACCAGAAGAACGATTGACGCGACAATTGCCGCACCGATCGTCGCGACCATCCCACCGACGCGACCCGCGATCAGCAAAGCCGCACACAACGACATGCGCATAGGGCTCTGCAGCTCCAGGCCACGGAC
>JBCCFX010000251.1:0-4704 GCA_039029515.1 Planctomycetota bacterium | reverse complement strand
GCCTGCCGGAGCTTGTTGACGATCTGTTCAGGCTTGTGACGAGTCCGTGCCATAGTCGATGCCCTCCCTGGACCCGCGGAGTCTAACACTCACACTGGACCAGTTTCTGGGGGGCAGGTCAGTCGCACGGCAATACGACCGGCATTGCTGGTACATGGCGGCGGCGCTCGCCGGCCTGCGGCGTGGCGATCTGGGCCGGCTGAAGTGGTCCGATGTGGACTTCGATGCGATGACGATCACGATTCGGGGCGGTAAGGCGAAGCACCGCGTGGATGTGATCCCGATGCATCCCCAACTCGCCGAAGCACTTCACCAGCGCCGCGTCGAGCATCGCATCGTTGGTAACGGAAACGTGTTTCCGCACATGGTCGGCGACCGGACGCGACGCCATGACTTTCTTCGGGCAGGAATCGCACGCGAAGAGGTCGTCCGGGATGATGCCGGCAACGTCGTCATGGTCGGAACCGGGGCGCGAGCGAAACCCACGACACGCATCGTCACGACCGACGAGGACGGCCGCGAAGTCGATCTGCACGCATTGAGAACCACGCTCGGCACGCAACTGGCCCGCGCCGGCGTTGCCCCACAGATCGCACAGAAGATGATGCGGCATGGCGACTATCGCACCACGCTACGGCACTACACCGTTCTGGGGCTGACCGACGTGTCGAAGGCGACTGACGCCATCCCCGAAATCGGTACGCCTCAGACGACGCCTCAGCAGGCGACGGGCACGTTTGACACAAAGCACGTTGGCGTGCCCGGCGACCCCCCGCAGATACCCCAGCAGTTGGGGCGCGAAACAATGCGAATCAGTGCCGATGAGCGCGGCAACCGCACGGCGCGCACTGGTCACGATGACGATGCGGAAACCCCTGCAGATACAGCGTCAAACGATGAAGTGCGGCGCAGTGCAAAGCGATGCACAGGCACCCAAAAGAAAACGATCGACTGTCCCCTCGACAGTCGATCGCATGTGAACGTCCGGGCCTCCTCAGGCTGGGCGGACGCCAGCGTCGTGTGCGGGATTGCACGAAACTCCTCTTCCAAAGGAGCTCATGGATGTATCCGCACGGAGCAGGAATGAGGTTTCATGAAAGAGCGATTCGGGATTCGGGCCAAATGCCAACAGCCAAAAGCCCACAGCCCATAGCTCACCGCTCTTTACGGTTCATCATGCCACGTCCCGCTGATGAGGTCATAGATCAACGATCGATCGGCGGGGCCGGCATCGACACCTTCCTCAGTGCTGATGCCAACATCGACGAACGATGTGAACACTTCCGTTTCGATCGGGCGCACCGACAGCGTGCCGGTCACGGTGAACAACCGCTCAAGCTGCCACGGCGCCGGAACACCGAAGTCCGCCCACGGTTGTCGACGCACGCGCGACAGATGCACTTGCAGCATCCGGCCGGCCGCGGCGAACAACACGTTTTTGCGCGCACTCTCAAGACGGACGATGCCGCCATCGCGGATCACCGCGGCGACTTCCGCCCGGACGTCGCCTTCGAGGATCGAATCGCCGTGCGCATACGCACGATGCAGCGCGCGCAGGTCTTCACCCTCGAGCGGACCCGCGAGACGGACCATGATGACCGTTCGTCGAGAACCGAGCAGCGGTAACGCGCGGCGGAGCGCGGCATCGTCCAGCACCGCGACGGATGAGGTGGACCAGTTGATGTCGCCGGTCGACCAGCGCGATTCATCGAGCAGGACGTCCGCAGGCGTATCGGGATCGAATACGACGGTTCGAGAGACCGGCGACGTGGTGAGGAGCGGCCAAAGGTCGAGCAGTGGCTCGATCGGGGCCGGCGAGGAATCCAGGCGATGTCCGACATCATCAGCGAGCGCGGACAACGTTAACTGGATCGGGGTGAGTTGATCGGCGAGATTCGAGACGAATGGCGAACCGTCCGCCGACGACGGTGGGGGATTCTGAGAGTTCATGTCTGTTGGCCTCCCTGACTGACCGGAGTGACGTGGGCGACGACCGTGACGGGTTTCGTCGTGGCAAGGCAGCGGATGCGGAGGGCGGCAATCATTCTCATCAACATTGTTTGGATTCCTTGTGCAGGGATTTGGTTTCATGAAGGACCATCATTGGTCTGGCACTTCGGTCGTGAAACTGTCAGCGAAATACGAAAAAAGCCCCGTCCGTGGTCGGACAGGGCTTCAGAAGGTCAACACAACGAGTGGATGCGCGTTACAACCTCGGCCCTGTCCGCGTAGGGCGGCAGCGACGAATACGGGCAACATGCATGGACTTCGTTTCAAACATGATCGTGAGAAGCGTAGGATGGTGTCCGACAATGTCAACCTTTGAAACCGCAGATTGACGTCAATAGAAGAAACCCAGAACGCACCGGAAGTATTCCGGGCATCATCCGGACACCCTGATCGACATGTCTTTCGCTGAACTGAACCTGAGTCCTGTGCTCGACCGCAATCTTCGTTCGATGGGCTATCGCACGCCGCGCCCCATTCAGGCGCAGGCGTATCACCCCATCCGCGAGGGTCGGGACACGATCGGGCTCGCGAAGACCGGCATGGGCAAGACCGCGGCGTTCATCACGCCGATCGCCGATGCGCTGCTGGCCGATAAACCCGCAAAAGGCAAGAAGACGACGCCCGCGCAACGCCTTCGCGCACTCGTGCTCTGCCCGACCCGCGAACTCGCACAGCAGGTTCAGGAAGAAGCGCGCCAGATCGTCGCGAACACGTTCCTGCGGACGGAGGTCGCGTACGGCAAGGTCGGGATGAAATCACTGGTCGAGAGCCTGCGCACCGGCGTCGATCTGCTCGTCGCGACGCCAGGCCGGATCCACGAACTGCTCGATGCCGATGCGATCACGCTCGGGACGATTCGTCACGTGGTGATCGATGAAGCGGATCGCATGTTCGATATGGGATTCCTGCCGCAGGTGCGGAAGATCCTCGATCGCACGCCCGCCGAGCGACAGATCGCGTTGTTCACCGCGACGTTCCCGAAAGACGTGGCGGAGCTGGCGGAGCGTTTTCAGAAGAACGCGGTGCGGGTTGAGGTCGATCCGCACACGACGCCGGTCGAGCACATCACGCAGCGTGCGATTGCAGTCGAGAACGCCGACAAGGTGCCGATGCTGCTGCACATGCTGGAGAAGGCGCCGAAGCGCGGCGTGCTGATCTTCTGCCGAACGCGCCGACGTGTTGGCTGGGTTGCTTCGGCGTTGAAGCGTCATGATGTCTCGGTGAACGTGTTGCACGGGGATCGCACGCAGGCGCAGCGGCAGCGCGCGCTTGCGAACCTCGATGATGGCTCATGCCGGGTCGTGGTTGCGACGGACGTTGCTAGCCGCGGGCTTCATATTCGCGCGGTGACGTGGGTGATCAACTACGACGTGCCGAATGAGGTCGAGGACTACGTCCACCGTATCGGACGTGCGGGGCACGGCGGGGGCAAGGGCGACGCGTGGACGTTCGTTGCGAAGCGCGATGTCGACGCGTGGCGCGAGTGTGCGCGCACGTTGAAGCTGAACCCGGACTTCACAGCAGTCGAGGGATTCACGCCGACGGCAAGTGGTGAGGACGATGACATCGACGGCGTCCCGCGCTGGGCGATGATCGCGGACGATGATCGACCCGCGAAACGACGTCGGCGCGGCAAGCGTCCGCCGGGCGGTCGAGGCAAGGGCATGCCGGTCGGGAAGGGCGAACGCCCGGGTGGCGGCGTCAAGAAGATCGCTCCACGTGTTCCCGGACCCGATCAGCCGGACTCTGGGCAAGCTGGCTAAGCCTGCGAACCGCCGAGCGCGAGCGCGCATAAATAACTGTCACCAAAGGAATAGAACGTATTGCCCGCAGCAGATGTGGTGGTATGTATAGAGCTGTCTGTATACCGGGAACGGACTTCCGGCGGTGAATTGATAAACGCACTTGTGGCGGAGAAAGAGCTGTGAAGGCGAAAATGCTCGCATCGGTGGCCATCGTGGCCATGGGACTTAGTGTCTCGGTCCAGGCCGACACCATCTACGATTACAGTTGGAACCGTGGGGACGGCGGCGTTGCCATCAGCGATGCAGCTGGCAAGTGGGAATCATTCCACGCGACGTACAACGCAACGGACAACACGTTTTCACTCGACGTGACGTTCTCCAACCGCACCGCAAACGCACTGACGTTTGCGATCAGTGGTGGGCCGAACCCGAAGAACCATCCCGGGCAGCTTGCGTACTTCTATCTTGCTGATGGCATCTATCAGCCGGAAGGCATGACGCTCAGTGCGTATGGCTACAACGGCAAGAACACGAAGAGCTGGAAAGACGGCGACGGTTCACAGGGCGGGAACCAGACGCCGGATCTCATCGCGAGCAGTGAAATCGACAACAGTTGGATTCACTCGCTCAGCAAGACTGATAACGGAAACTCGCGCACGTTCTCCATGAAGATCGATGCGTCGATCATCAACGGGCATACACCGCTGTATCCGTCGGACACCGAATCGTGGACCGGCGTTGAGTTCGGCGAGAAGATCGGTATCTGGGCACGAGCCTGGGACAACCAAGGCAGGCCCGGCGCTGATTACGATCACAGTGGCAAGCTCAAGAAGTGGTGGTACGGCCGAAACGGCTACTTCGATGGCAACAACCTGTACGCAACCGTCATTCCGCTGCCGCCCGCCGTCTGGCTCGGTGCGCTCGGTATCGCCGGTGTCGCAGGTGTTCG
>JBCCFX010000250.1:0-4755 GCA_039029515.1 Planctomycetota bacterium | reverse complement strand
GGGGGTGTGCCCCCGGGGTTTTTCTATTTTTTTTGATCTGGGGGGGGGCACCCCCCCCCCCCCTACACTCCCGCCAACAGCCAACAGCCAACAGCCAACAGCCAACAGCCAACCGCCAACCGCCAACAGCCCAAAACTCGCGGCCCCCAATTCCCAAGAACTTCCCATGACCGCGACGATGACCACCGACATGGCTTCTTCCTCCGATTCCGCCGACGCTGGCCGTCGTGTCTTCACCCCCGGACGCATCATCGCGTTCCTCGCGGTGGTCTACATCCTCATCACCGGCTGGCATACCACCGGCATCGCCACTGAGATGTGGAACGCGCCCGATACCGGCGACCGCATTCATCGCATCTTCAGCTTCAAGAACTCCGAGCTCGAACCGATCCGCGATGGCTTCGCGCTCACGTATAAAGGCTGGATTGGCTGGTTCTGGGCGTCGCTCCAGACCGCCATGGCCGGTGCTGCTCTCATCGCGTCGTTCGTGCCAATCCCGCGCGTACGACGCACCGGACTGCTGCTCCTTGTGGGTTGGGGCATCCTCTGGGCCGGCAACAGCGTGTACATGACGACGGTCGGCGATCCCGTCTTCTTCGGACGCTTCGCCGTCCTGCACGTCCTCGGCTTCATCGCCATCTGCGTGTTGACCATTCGCCGGTGGGGATGGGGTCGTCACGCCGATGCGCACGATGACCTCGAAGCTGAAGGCGACGACGAACTCGAAACCGCCTGACAGCCTGAGCGCACGCTTCGCGCGCGCATGCGCGCTGAAACACGGCGAAATCACAACAATCTTCCCGTCAATCTCGCAAATGCGCACGCGCTGCGCGCGCAGATCGTTCGTTCGGCGTGGTTAAGTAGAGAGCGAGCAACGCATCACGCGTCCGGGGCGTGCTCATCGATGAAGGCGGCGACCGCGTCGACCGGAATCGCCAGCGCGATGTTCTCCGCCCCCGGCGCCACGATCTTCGCCACCATGATCCCGAGCACGTTCCCCTCGCCGTCCACGAGTGGGCCGCCCGAGTTCCCCGGCGAGATCGCCGCGTCCGTCTGCAGCATCGGAATCGGCGCGACTTCACCCGCAGACCGTTCCGCCGACACGATGCCTCGACTGATCGTCCACCCGAGTCCGACCGGATGACCAATCACGTAGACGTCCATCCCGATGCGCACCGGCGCATCACCACGCAGCGCGATCGTAGGCCATGTGCGATCGCCCGAGACGACCTTGACGAGGGCCAGGTCAATGTCGTCGCTCGCATACACGACCTGCCCTTGGTAGATCGTGCCGTCCCAGGTCTCGACCTGAACCGCTGACGCGTCGCCGACAACATGGGCGTTCGTCACGATCAGGCCATCCGACCGCACCACGGCGCCGGAGCCCTGGCCATTGTCCACCCGCACGCGAATGACCGCTTCGCGCGCGCTGTAGTAGAGGTCACATAACGCGCACTCGCCCGGCGGAAACGTCGTGGCGCTGTGCTCACCCGGCGGCGCTTCGGATGCAACCGCAAACGGCGCGCCCGCCATCTCCTTCACCATGGGCTCCGGCGTCTCGCGGCGGTTACACCCGATCAACACCGAATGGATCATCAGCACAAGAAGAAGACGAGTCATGACAATGCTCCAATACACAATGCCGGACGAATCACCGGCGTGACCACCCATGCCTTCGTTGCTCAACGATGCTTGGATGGCTTGCTCGTCAGATCGGCAATGAATTGACTCAACGGCCCACCGTCAACACCGTCGTACCGATCGGTGCGCGGTCCGTTTTCAAGCTTCAGCACGCCACGCGGACATGCGGCCGCACATACGCCGCACCCGACGCACGACGCGCGAACGATGTTTTCGCCGCGCTGTGCGTACGCGCGCACATCAATGCCCATCTCGCAGTACGTCGAGCAGTTACCGCACGACATGCACTGGCTGCCGTTCGTCGTGATCCGAAACCGAGAGAAGTACCGCTGGAACAACCCGAGGATCGCCGCCATCGGACACCCGAAACGACACCACACCCGGCTGCCCATCAACGGATAGAACCCCACGCCGACCACGCCGGAGAACGTCTGCACGATCAGAAAGCCGTACAGCTTGTTCGCCATCACCGTGGCATCACCGAGGATCGCACGTTGCGTGACATGATTCGTCCACAGCAGCATCGTCGTGACGATCACGAAGATCAGCACGCTGTGAATCAACCAGCGTTCGATGTGCCATGCGCGGTTCGACTTGTCCGACAACTGCCGCCACGGATCGCCCAACGTTTCCGCCAGTCCGCCGCAACCGCAGACCCACGAGCAATACCAGCGCTTGCCGAAGAAGTACGTCAGCACCGGCGTCAGCACGACGATCGCAAAGATGCCGAACCCGATCATGAACATCCCGAGCGTGCCGGAATTCCAGATGGACAGCCCGCCGGGCTGCCCGTACTCGGGCTTCAACGGCCAGAAGTACGTGAAGTAATACTCCGGCTGGTTCAGGTTCTTCAGAATGCCCGGCAGTACGAACGCAAGACCAAGCTGGAAGAACATCACCGAACACGTTCGGATCAACTGGTACCGATTGTGGCGGTACTTCATGATCATCCGGAATCCCATCACCAGCACGAGCACGGTGTACAGGAATCCATACAGGAACCACTGGTCGGCCTTCCCGCCGGTCAAACGGTACGACAGCGGATCAAGCGTTCGAATCGTCGTCTCGAACAGCGCCGGCATGCCGCGCGCCTGCAGGTCCGTGTACCAGTACAAGACGACATAGAAGCCGGTGATGAAGATTCCGAGTCCCCACGCGACGATCCCGCGCCGTTGCACGTTGCGGAACATCGTGTCGTCATGCTTGATGCCCGGCGTCGTATGGCTGTAGCGATACCACCACATGATCACCGCGCCGACGCTCATCACGCCGAAGCTGCCCAGCAGCGCTGCCCATGATCCGCGGCCGATCCCCGCAAGGATCGCCAGCAGCAATACCAGCAGGCCGATCGATACCAGTGCGATGCCGATGTACTCGCCCGCGCGGCGATTGGGCTTTGGCAGTTTCGCTGGCGCATCGAAGCCGAGCTTCTCTTCGTCGTAGGCATAGTTGAGAATGGGCAGTTCAATCATGCGAGCTGGCTCCGGAACGACTGCACGATGTCACGTTCGTGCCGGCGGAAGAACTCCGTATCGAAGTTCGCTTCGTGCAGATGATCGAGCACGTAGTCAACATTCCGCTCATCGCGGATCCATGACTCGCACACTTCATGTCGGTAGCGAATACCCATGACATTCGTCCCGATGAACGTCTTTGTGTCGTCGCGATACACGATGCGCATACCGTGCTTGCCGTTCGGATGTTCCCACCACATCCAGCGCTCGCCATCGCGCGGGTTCGGCATGATCATGCCGTACGTCTGGTATTCCAGATCGAGGAATTTCGCGGAGTTGTACCAGATGCCCGGATCGTAATGCACGTCTTCGCCGGCCATCGCGCGAGCAACGGCTTCGCCCTGCATCTTGCCGGTGTACCAGACTTGCTGGATGACGTTGCGCGCATCGCCATCGGTGACGATCTCTGCGCAGTCGCCGGCGGCGTAGATGTTCGTGTGGTTTGTTCGCAGCGACCAGTCGACGAGTATGCCGCGACCGGTGTCGATCGTGGAATCCTTCACGAGATCGATGTTCGGTGAGACGCCGGCGGTGAGCCCGACGAGTTCACATTCGATCTCATCGCCGTGATTCGTGATGATCTTCGCGACGTTGCCATCCGGGCCGGCGATGATTTCCTTCAGTTCGGTTTCGAGCTGGAGATCAAACCCTTCTTCGTGAATCAATCGCGTGACCATCGCGGATTCTTCGGGTGGCAACACGTTGTTCCAGTAGCTCGATTCGCGCACGAGGAACGTCACGTGCATGTTGCGTGAATGGAGCATCTCGCCCAGTTCGATGCCGATCAGGCCGCCGCCGACCACGACCGCGTGTCGGGTGCGCTTCGAGGTTTCGTAGATGGCATTGAGATCCATGAGATCCCACATGCCATGCACGCCGGGCAGATCCTGGCCGGGCCACCCGAACTTGTTGGATTTCGAGCCGGTGGCGATCAGGAGTTTGTCGTACGTGACGTGCCCGCCACGGTGAAGGGTGATTGCCGATTCATCCGGCTTGACCTCCGTCACCCAGTCGCGCACGAGATCAATGCGTTCACGACGCCAGAGATCGTCCTCGTACGGCTTCGTGTCCTGATAGCGCATGTGTCCCATGTAGATGTACATCAGCGCGGGACGCGAGTAGTGGTGGGTGGATTCGCCGGAAACGACGGTGATCGATGTGTCAGGTTCGAGTTGTCGGAGCGTGCGGGCAGCGGTGATGCCCGCGATACCGTTCCCGATGATGACGACGTGGGTCATAGGTTCCTCGCGTCGGGAGAGTCAGACGAAGCGATCCGGATACGGAACGAAGCGCGATGATTGCGATTCTGTTCCGTGACGATACCGGATTCGTCCGTCGATTCGAAGTCACGCTTGAGATGACCATCGTGTTGAAGGCGTTACAGCAATGCGGCGTTTCGGGTCCGGAATGGTTGGGGTGAAGGCAGAAGGCAAACGGCAGACGGCAGCAGTAGGGCGGGGGCTGTGCCCCCGCCAATGAATCTCAAGAGTGCAACGCGGCGGGCGCCCCGGCGACCCCCCGACATCACCCCAACCACCAACAACCAACAGCCCCAACCGACCAACACCCCCCCCAGCAAGAACCACCCCCCCATGCGCCC
>JBCCFX010000249.1:0-4830 GCA_039029515.1 Planctomycetota bacterium | reverse complement strand
GAGCGTCAACAATATCATTGCTAATGGTGGAATGGAGATTCGGTCGAATCGAGAGATCGTCAACACCGTGTACGTGAGCGCGGGTCAGAAGTGAGACGCATGCTTCGGAACTAAGGTTCCCGGTCAGCCAATCATCTTGAAGATCGTGTCCTGCCGCGTCGGACACGACCTTCACGCTTAGCACCGCGCGATTGTCGTTAAGTTGGTACGTCACCGTGTAGGGAAGAAAAGACTTTCCCCTATGCAGGCCGGTACCTCGATAAATGTCCAACTCGTATATCGGGATAAAGTCGGCCACATCTTCGTGTACGTGAGGTACTAGGCGCACGCGTTCATAGTCGCGTGGTGCGGGGCCTCTCGAGACGCTGAGTGCGCCACCTCGCTCAAGCTCAACCTTCGCCTCAATGCCTTGCCGAAGACGAGGGTTATTGCGCAATAACGTAATGAGCGCATCTTTCTCGCGATCACCATCAAGCAGCCAATTGATTTCTTCATCGATCTCTGATTGAGGCCAGGCATGACTGATGGCGTCCTGCATTGCTGCAGGTGGCGTGAGCAAGACGTCCGATCCGGCCGCGTTTGGAACCAACGCGGCAATGACGACACCAACTATTGACAGCTTCATGGATCTTGCTCCTTCCATAGCCAGGTCGTGCCACGATAAGAGATCAGCCGTCGTTACGGCACGAAAAAACCGGGCCACCTTTCGGTGACCCGGAATCTATATTCAAATCTGGAAGCTGATCGCTGACAGCCGACAGCTGAGAGCTCTCTTAGAACAGCAACTGCAGCTGCGTACGGAACACGACCTGCGGTGCGTTGTTGTTGACTTCGCTGCGGAAGCCGGTGATGTCGGTCGCCCAGTTGGTATCGATCGTCGCGAGCCCGAAGCCCATATCGGTCGACCACTTGATGTCGTGTCCGTCGATGTAGTAGTTCGCACCGATGGTGAGCAGGTTGAGGTCGGCGAAGTTGTTGAGATCAAAGTCCCACCAGCCGTACTCGAAACGTGCAAACGCTTCCCATTTCGGGGAGAGATACATCGAGCCTTGGATCAAGGCGCCAAACACGTTGACGTCCTGAATGATCGTGTCGACGTAGTGATGCGTGAACGACGCGAAGACGGCTGCACCGCCGTACTCGAGCGAAAGATCGGTTGTCCATGCCACCCACGGCGTTTCATCACGGCCGAACGAAGCTTCACCTTCCGATTCGAATGGGCGATAGTGAGCAGCGAACCCCCAGAGCGCGGCGAAGTCTTCATCCGGCCGGCTGGTGAGATCAACGAACTGACTCCACGACCCCGCGATGAGTCGTTCGTAGCGCGTGGTGATCGCGAATTCAGAGTCACGTGTGAGCGCGGTCGTATTCGGTGCGTTGGAGCCCGTGAGCGATGCGCTGCCGCCGAACAACATGTCCTGTGCGCCATCGTGAAACGTCACGAGCCAGCGATTGGCGTCATCGACGTACATGAGCTCGATGCCCTGTGTCCGGCCGATGCTCGTGGTCGAGTCCGTCACGGAGCGTTCGACGCCCTGAAGGTAGGCACTGTCGACAAGGAATTCGCGGGTGAACGGCGCTTTGTACTGACCGACTCGAACCGACCAGTATTCATCGATGTAGAAGCGAACCCATGCATCGAGCAGGTTGAAGTCGCCATTCCCGGTTGGCGTTGCGGTGCCGGAGGAAGGCGTGGTTCCACGATCAAATCCGCCGCGCACGAGATACGTCCAGTCGCGATTGACGACGTGGCCGCGAAGCGTGAGTTGGGTTCGTGTGTTCTCGAAGCCCTGACGATGCTGATCGGGCTGATCGTCACGGTAGTTGTAGAGGTACCGCAACTGAAGCTTGCCGTCGACAACGAGTTTGAATGCGCCATCGGAGCTTGCGAGGAAGAAGTGATCACTCCATCCTGCGGTCAGACCGCTGCCCTGCAGGCTGGAACGCGTGTCTGCATCAGCGAGCACATCCTGCACGATGCCACGGATTTCATCAGCACGCCGTTCGGTCAGCCACGTGTCATCCGTTTTCAGTCTGAGGTCATCGATTTCCGACCTCATCGATTCGTTCTCCTGTCGGAGGCGATCGAGTTCCTGCTGGATGATGTCGAGTTTGGCATCGCCGTCGTCACTCTGCGCGAGTGCAGCGGAAGACGTCGTGATGCATGAGAACGCGAACAGGCTGAGAACGATCCGTCGGGCGTGGCGCGTCATGGTGGTCTCCGTACTCCTTGACGGTCGTACGGTACCGCGATTCAGACGTCAGCCCGAGCGCGCATGCTTCGGTGTGGGGAACCTGTCGCGCGCATTGGTGCGAAGGCGTGGCGCCAAAAGACCGACCGGCCCGAAGTGGGCCGGTCGGAAAGCTGCGTTTGACATGCCGAAACATGTTTGAGTCGAGTCGAATCAGAACACCATCTGCCACTGAGTGCGGATGACGAGCTGACCATCCTGGCCGGCAGCATCGCTGCGGTAGCCAGTGATCGATGCGGGAGCACCGGTGATGGCGCCACCCATGACTTCATCCGTACCGAAGCCGACGTCGGTCGTCCACTTCACGTTGTGGCCGGCGAAGTACTTGTTGACACCGATGGTGAAGATACCGAGATCTTCAGCGGCGGTATCCCAGTCTGCGTACTCGTAGCGAGCAAACATTTCCCAGTCTTCGGCGAAGTAGAAACCACCCTGGACGAGGAAGCCGAGCGGCTCAACGCTCGGAGCACCATCAGTGTCGACGTCGGCGTACATCACCGCGGCGTACACGTTGGCGCCGTCGCCTTCCCAGGAGATGTCAGCGGTCAACACGGACACGTCGGTCGACGCGGCGGCTGAACCTGATTCACCTTCCTGGTAGTGACCAGCGACACCGACCATCCAACCGCCGGGCTCACCCTGACCATTGGTGAAGTCGTTGAACTGATCCCAGTTGCCACCGAGAAGGAACTCGGCGCGACCGGTGACGGACCAATCGGTGTCGAATACACCGAAGTTCGTCTGGCCGGTGTTGGCACCATCGTTGAACGATGCCCAGAGACGCCAGGTGTCCTGCTTGTGCATCCATGCGATACCGTCGGTGTAACCGCCGGTGAACGCATAGTTGAGGACCGAACGCTCGACCGCAAGCTGATGCTGCGTTTCGACCATGTCCTCACGAAGCAACGGGGTCTTGAACGTACCCATGATGATGCTGTTGACGCCGTCATCGAAGTGATGGCCGACGTAGGCGTTGCCGACACCACCACGGGTGCCGCCACCGTTCGCCACGTTGACGTCAACGCGGTAGAACCAATCCTTGCTGACCACGTTGCCGGTCAACACGAACTTGGAACGGGTGTTCTCGAAGCCGTACCGGTCATCATCAGCCGTGCCGGAATCATCCTGGTTGTTCCAGATGAACCGCTGCTGAAGAATGAGGTTGGCCTTGATGGAGTAACTGCCATCCGAGCTTCCCACCACCGCACCGTTGTCATAGCCCGCCGTCAGATTCGACGACAGCATGCTGGAGCGGAGATCCGCATCCGAGATGACATCGGTGACCAGTGATCGAATTTCATCGGCACGGGCTTCCGTCAGCCACAGATCGGAATCCGTAGCCTCAAGCTCCATCACGCGGGCCTCAAGGGCCTGGATGCGTGCAGCAGCCTGATCATCAATCGTTTCAGCAAATGATGCTGCGCCCGTCGCAAGCAGCACCACCGATCCTGCAGTGATCGTTGTTGGTTTCATTACGACGCTCCTTGTCGCTCCCGAATCAATGCCGTCACACCAGGTTCTGTCTCAACCCTGTGAAATGGTGTTTCCGGCCTACCGCCACCGTGCCGACTTCCGTGCCGGTGATTCGCTGGCGATCAACATCCCTCTATTTCCTGATTTCAGCCCTCTCAGCATGAGTTTTCACGGCACTTTCACACTGGAAAACTCACTTTCAGTCGCAAACGCGCAGTTCTTGCGCCTAATCGCGCAATTCTTGCCACTCGATCGGCACTTGTTGATCGAGACGCGGCAACGCGATCGGCATCGATTCGATGTACTTCTGGGCCGCGCCCGTGTTGAACACCACCACGCGTTCGTCTCGCGCAATCCGTCCATCACGACGACCACGCTCCAGAACGCCGAAGCACGCCGCGGACTCCGGACACAACGCCACGCCGGTCTCACTCGACACCCGTTCCATCCATGTCACCAGCTCATCGTCAGGCACGGACGCCGCGAAGCCGCCCGACGCACGGACCGCGTCCAGAATCATGAAGTCCCCCACCGCGACCGGCACCCGAAGCCCTGATGCGATCGTGGCCGCGTTTTCGAATGGCTCCGCGAACCGAGCGTCGGCCTCATATGCCCGGGCAATCGGTGCACAGCCATCAGACTGGCAACTCACCAGCCGTGGCTGGGTGCCATCGGTGACCCAATCCATGGCGGCCAGTTCCTGGACGGCCTTCCAGATGCCGATCAGCCCGGTCCCTCCGCCTGTGGGGTAGAGCACGACCTCCGGCCATGACCAGTCCAACTGATCGGCAAGCTCCAGCCCCATCGTCTTCTTCCCTTCCAGCCGGTACGGCTCCTTGAGCGTGCTCATGTCGAACCAGTCCATATGCGGCGTCCCCTCGCGAACGATCCGGCCGCAATCCGAGATCAGACCGTTCACCAGGTACACCTTCGCGCCGTGGAGCACGCATTCGAACTGGTTCACCACCGGCGTGTCATCCGGCATGAAGACGTAGCACGCCATTCCGGCGCGCGCGGCGTACGCCGACAACGCCCCGCCGGCGTTCCCGGCGGTTGGCGTGGCAACTGCGGTGACACCAAAGGCGCGAGCCATGGAGACCGCCAT
>JBCCFX010000248.1:0-4833 GCA_039029515.1 Planctomycetota bacterium | reverse complement strand
CCCCGGCGGTGTCCCCCACTCACCACAGCGACAACCAAACACCATCGGCGTCGTGGTTGAACGTCGCCGACCGGCGGGCGAGACAGAACACATGCAGTTCTACTGCGAGAAGTGCGGCGAACTCGTCTACGACAAGGAATTCGACTGCAAGGACATCGTCGAACACTTCAAACAAGGCATGGAAGACTTCTGGGCCGATGATTCCATCAATCAGTGCCGCAGTTGCGGCACGCGCGTCACCAAAGCGGCACCGATCAGCCGCATCGTCTTTGAACCGGAAGTCCGAATCGAACGCGAGTAACGCACCTCACCATGCCTGCAGATCCGCTCATCATCGATATTCATACGCATATCCTGCCGGAAACCTGGCCGGACCTGCGCGAGCGATACGGATACGGTGGCTGGATCCGACTCGAACATCACAAACCATGCTGTGCGCGCATGATGATGGACGATGTCTTCTTCCGCGAAATCGAAAGCAATACGTGGGACGACCATGTGCGCTGCCACGAATGTGATGACACCGGCGTGCACGTGCAGGTGTTGTCAACCGTGCCCGTCATGTTCAGTTACTGGGCGCAGCCGGCAGATGCACTCGACTTGTCGCAGCGACTGAACGATCACATTGCCGATGTTGTGCGTCGCACGCCCCATCGATTCGTCGGCCTCGGCACCGTGCCGATGCAATCGCCGAAGCTCGCCATTCAGGAACTCGAACGGTGCATGAATGACCTCGGTCTTGCGGGCATCCAGATCGGAAGTCACATCGATACGGCCGATGGTCATTGGAACCTGAATCGGCCGGAAGTCATCGATGTTCTCGCTGCTGCAGAACATCTCGGGGCGGCCGTCTTCGTGCATCCGTGGGACATGATGGGACGATCGCGCATGCCGCAGTACTGGCTGCCGTGGCTCGTCGGCATGCCCGCGGAAACTTCGCTTGCGATCTGTTCCATGATCTTCGGCGGTGTGTTTGAGAAGCTTCCGAACCTGCGCGTTGCATTCGCCCACGGCGGTGGGAGCTTTCCTGCGACCGTCGGGCGCGTGCAGCACGGGTTCGATGTCCGCCCTGATCTCTGTGCCGTGGACAACACCGTCGAACCGCGCGACTACCTCGGACGATTCTGGGTTGATTCACTCGTGCATGATCCTGATGCGCTTCGATTGCTGCTCGCCGTGATTGGCGAAGACCGCATTGCGCTCGGATCGGACTATCCATTCCCACTCGGCGAACACGTGCCCGGCTCGCTCATCAAGTCCATGCCCGAACTCAGCCACGCGACGCAGGCCAAGTTGCTCGCTGAGAATGCGCTGGAGTTTCTTGGCGTCGACGCCGACCTGTTTCTTCCCGCCCGCTCCGGAAGCCACACCGCATGACCACGACCGGCGTGACCGACGCAACTCGCATGCAATCGCTGGATCACGCACGAGCACTCGATGCGAACGATCCACTGAGCCAACGCCGATCGGCGTTCCACATTCCGCAGCGCAACGGACGCGATGTGGTCTATATGTGTGGCAACTCGCTTGGACTTCAACCTCGCTCCACGCGTGCGATCATCGAAGCTGAACTCGACGATTGGCGCGACCTCGCGGTCGACGCCCACTTCGATGGCCAGACGCCCTGGTATTCGTATCACGAGACCGTGCGCGAACCAATGGCGCGCGTCGTCGGCGCGCAGCCGAACGAAGTCGTCATGATGAACAGCCTGACGGTGAACCTCCATCTCCTGATGGTGAGCTTCTTCCGACCGACGCCCGAACGAACAATGATCGTCATGGAAGGACCAGCGTTCCCGTCCGACACCTACGCGGTCGAGACGCATCTGCGCTCGCGCGGGCTGGATCCGGCGAAGCACATGCTCGTCGTTCGTCCGCGTGACGGCGAGAACACCGTCTCCTTCGATCAGTTTGAAGAGGCCTTCGCGCATCATGGCGATCGCATCGCGCTGCTGCTTGTTGGTGGCGTGAACTATTATTCGGGCCAGTTGATGCCGATGGAACGGCTCACAACGCTTGCGCATGACCACGGTGCGCTGGCCGGCTTTGATCTCGCCCATGCTGCAGGGAACGTCGAACTGCACCTGCACGACTGGAATGTCGACTTCGCATGCTGGTGCACGTACAAGTATCTCAATGCGTCACCGGGTGCGATCGCAGGCTGTTTCATTCACGAACGTCACGCGAAGAACACCGATCTACCACGCTACGGCGGCTGGTGGGGCAATGATCCCGAGACGCGTTTCCGCATGCATCTCGAATCGTCATTTACCCCGATGGCAACCGCCGATGGTTGGCAATTGAGCAATCCACCCATCCTTGCGATGGCACCGTTACGAGCATCGCTCCAGCACTTTGATGATGCCACCATGCCTGCGCTGGTGGCGCGTTCCCGACAGCTCACGGGTCAACTTCGAGCGCTTATCGAGCAATCAGAGAGCGGCGCATTCGAGATCATCACGCCGGCCGCACCGGATTCACATGGCTGCCAGCTCTCGATTTTTGTTCGTGATGCAGCTCGTGAGCGCTTTGATGCCCTGACTGCAGCGGGCATCGTCGGTGACTTCCGTCCACCCAATGTCATTCGTCTCGCGCCCGCCCCGCTGTACAACTCGTTCGAGGATGTCTGGCATTGTGCGGCAGCGCTGACATCGAATCAGGAACCATCGCATCGACATGGCTGAACGCACCAAGGAATCGATCTGCATCATCGGCGCAGGCCTTGCCGGCGCTTTGCTCGCGGTGCTCCTCGCTCGCCGCGGATACCGTGTTGACGTCTTTGAGCGCCGCCCTGATCCACGCGCCAAGGGGTTCATCGGCGGCCGATCGATCAACCTCGCGTTGTCGACGCGCGGCATCACGGCAATTCGTCGCGCGGGCATTGCTGATGATATTCTTCGCCAGGTCATCCCCATGCGCGGACGCATGATGCACGATCGAGCAGGCGAACTGGTCTTCCAGCCGTATAGCAAGTCGCCCGACGACGTCATCAATTCTGTGTCACGATCGGATCTCAATCTCAAGCTGCTCAACGCCGCGGGCGAACTCGACAACGTGACCCTGCACTTCGGCATGCGGTGCGAAGACATCGATGTCGATGCGGGCCGAGCGACGTTTCGTGACGCTGACGATGCGCTCATCACCCAGGACGCCGACCTGCTCATTGGCGCTGACGGCGCCTTCAGCGCTGTACGAAGCGCGCTCCAGCGCACCGATCGCTTCAACTACAGCCAGACATACCTCGATCACGGCTACAAGGAACTCACGATTCCCCCCACCGCTGACGGGGATTTCGCGATCGATCCGAATGCACTGCACATCTGGCCGCGCGGCGGTTCGATGATGATCGCGTTGCCAAACGAGGATCGATCGTTCACCTGCACGTTGTTCTGGCCGTTTCAGGGCGATCATGGATTTGATGCGATTCGGTCACGCGATGACGTGAAGCCCTTCTTCGAGAAGTACTACGGCGATGCGGTCCCGATCATGCCGACGCTGGTCGATGACTACGAAACCAATCCTGTCAGCTCCCTTGTCACGGTTCGATGCGCGCCATGGCATCGCGGTGATCAAGTGCTGATTCTGGGTGATGCCGCACACGCCATCGTGCCCTTCTACGGACAAGGCATGAACGCGGCGTTTGAAGACTGTGCCGCTCTCGATGCGCTCATCGAGCAACGCATCACCAATGGTACTGGCGACTGGACACAACTTATCGAAACGTTTTCACGGCAGCGCGTTCCGAACGCCAATGCAATCGCAGACATGGCACTGACGAACTTTATCGAAATGCGCGATCACGTCGGGTCACGATGGTTCCGCTTCAAGAAGCGGGTCGAGAAGGTGCTGCACCGCGCATTCCCCGGCTCGTTCATGCCGCTGTACAACATGGTGTCATTCTCCAACATTCCCTACGCCGAAGCACTCGGCAAGGCTCGCCGGCAGCGTCGAACGATTGTCGCCGCCACCGCAGGCGTTGGGTTCGTGATCTTCATCGTCGGCCTTGCTGTCATTCAACAACTCGTTACCTGATCGGATTCCTCGATATGGCACTCGATTATCCAACGTACCTCCGATTGCCCGAGATGCTGGATCTTCAGCACGAGCAATCGTCACCCGCTGAGCACGATGAATTGCTCTTCATCGTGATCCATCAGGCATACGAACTGTGGTTCAAACTCGTGCTCCATGAGCTCGACAAGGCATGTCGAGACTTGTCCGCGAACAACCTGTACGGCGCGATCGCGACGTTTCAACGCGTACGTACGATCATGAAGACGCTCGTCGGCCAGCTTGACATCCTCGAAACCATGACGCCGATGTCGTTCACCAGTTTTCGTGATCGACTCGACACATCGAGCGGCTTCCAGTCCACACAGTTTCGAGAGCTGGAATTCCTGCTCGGCTACAAACGACGCAACGTCCTGCACTACTACACGGAAGGCACGCCGGCGCATGAGCGCATGATGCAACGCCTAACTCAGCCGTCGATCGTCGATCACTTCTACGAATTTCTCGCTGCGAACGGCGTGACGATTCCTGCCGCGATCCGTGACAAGCCGGCGGATGCCAGCAATGAACCGAATGAAGACGTGCAAGACGGTCTGTACGAGCTGTACATGAACCGCCCCGATCTGGCGATTCTGTTCGAACTCATGACTGACTTCGATGAGGGTCTGCAGGAATGGCGCTACCGTCACGTCAAAGTCGTCGAACGCACAATCGGGTCCAAACAAGGGACTGGCGGTTCGCCCGGTATGGAGTTCCTGAAGAAATCCCTGTTCATGTCGGTGTTCGCCGATCTCTGGCAGATTCGTCATCGACTGTAATTTG
>JBCCFX010000247.1:0-4852 GCA_039029515.1 Planctomycetota bacterium | reverse complement strand
CCGCGTCCAGGAAACGCGTCAGCAGCGACATTGTGCCCGGCGTCTCACGCACGTCATGCACGAATTCCGCGTATGGTTTCTTCGCGACCGACTCGACATACTTCGGATACTGCTGGAGCCGCGCAAGCAGATGCTCTCGATTCAGTTCCGGGTGAAACTGTGTGGCATAGATCGGTCGATCGGCAATTCGGTACGCCTGATTGGTCGTCCGCTCACTGGACGCGAGCAGGATGGCATCCGCAGGGAGCGAATCCACGATGTCCTCATGCCCGAGTTGCGCGGGAAACGTATCACCCAGCGATCCAAACACGGGATCGTCCCGCCCCGCTTCCGTCAGCGTCAGCTCATATGTGCCGACTTCCGCACGGTGGTGATCGCGAACAACTTCGCCACCCAGCGCTCGCGCGAGTCCCTGAAAGCCCCAGCAGGATGCGAACGTTGGCATGGATTGATCATGCAGCCGACGCATCATATCCATCGCCCGTTCAAGCCAGTCGCCGCCTTCGGCGACGGAGAAATCACCCGCGCCACCAATGAGGACGACATCATTCTGATGAATGTGTTGATCCGAAATGTCGCCGCGAATGAGATCCAACGGCTCGAGCTGTGATGAGTCACAACGCAGCGCTTCGGCGAAGCAGAGAATTTCATGCTCGCGCATCGGATCGTTCGGATTACGCACCTGCAAAAGCAGGAATCGAAGGGACGAATTCATCGCGGGTAGCCCTCGTCAATGGCGACGAGTGTAGCAGACCGCGTCCCTCAGGATGACGGCGGCAGAAACGCGAAGTTGTCGAGAAAGATCTCTTCGTGCGAAATCTGATGACGCGCGGGATCAAACGACTCGATCGGCACGAGCTGATCATTCGTATCGAAGTAATAGCCGGTGTAGCCAAGCTCGAACAGATACGGAAAGACTCGGCCGATCTGTCCGTCGGGATGCCGAAAGTCCTGACACTCAAAGTACAGGATTGGTCGATCCTCTTCGAGCATCCGATGACCACCCTGAAATACATCGAGTTCGTGCCCTTCCACATCGCACTTGATGAAGTGCACCGGCCGCGCACGTCGGTCGCTGAGACAGTCGTCGAGGACGACTGTCGGCACAGTGGTGGACGTTCCCGCGCCGGATGCCGGTTGCAACGTCGCGCCGCCAATGGGATTGGAATCAGGACGGAAGAGCTCATGTGATCCTGCATCCGTTGACAACGCCGCGCCAATGATCTCAAGCTGCGTGAATCGAAATCCCGCCTTGAGACCATGCAGGTACGCAATGAGTTTCGGTTGCGGCTCAAACGCCAGAACTCGACCCGACCGACCGACCTGGCGCGACAGCCAATAGGAATACACACCTTTATTCGCACCGATGTCGAGGACGGTCTGTCCCGGCCGGACGTGCTTTCGAACGAATCGAATTCCGCCCGGCTCGCTCTTGAGCCGATATCGCCATGCGCGATGCATGACATGCGCACGTTCGGCGATTGACATTGGTTTGGACGCAGTGTTCGTTTCGACCATGACGTGCTTGTCTCCAACGGACTAAAGCCTATCATGCTCGTCGATTCGATAGGTATGTCCGGGAGTATGAGAATGGAGAGAAGACAACTTATCCGACGAAAGACGTTGTCACGTGGTCTGGCGTATTTCCTCGTCGGGGCCTTCGTCGGACCAGGTGTACACGCCCATTCGACTGATGGGAGCGCCCCATTTCGGTCGTTCAACATGGAAGGTGTTCGCGCCGTCCTTGAACAGGCAAAATCCAACGTGGTGCGAATCGCGATCGGTGGCGATAGCTTCTGCAATCACCATCCGTTTCAGCCGGGGCTGGCCGGCGAGAGTGTTGTGACTGCTTTTCGCCGCAATTTTCGAGCCGGCGACTTCGGGACCGAGTTGATTGGCGACACGTTTCCGTTCGCGACAGACAGGACAACGAAGACGATTTCGACGGCTGGTGGTATCCGCGCGTCAGTGTCGCCATCTGTTACGTCGAGCGTCATTCAGTTCTTCCAACCCGCACCTGATGTCTGGGGCGATTCCGATCGTCGCGCGTACGTCGATATCTTGCGAATCACGCCCTCCACAACCACTCGCGGCATTCAACGTATCGCCACGACGGGCATTGACCCGAACGTCGATTTTCTGTCACAAACGATGAGTGCATACGCTGAGTCTGCATGGTGGAATGGCGCGACGATTCAGTTCGACGTGATTTGGCGCGACCGAACCATCGGCAACCTGGGAACGGTGTTGATGCAGGGTGGATACGTCAATGAAGCTATCGCACCGCTGGTCTTCGATGCATTCGAACTGCGGCCATGTGAAACGACGTCGACCATCGCAACGTCGACCGTCAGCGTTGACCTCGGTTCGCCTTGGGCACGCACGATTCTCTCACCGAGCGACCATGTGTTCGATGCGCATCAATTCCCGGCCGTCAGTGTCGACGTACAGGTACCGTCTCACATCGCACATCCCAGCTTCGATCTGGCCGAAGTCCAGATGGTCCGTGCAGATCGCACCGCCGGCATTCAGTTCGTGGGAGCCTGGTCGTCAAACGGCACGAACCCAGGGTATTGGCTTCCACCGCACATCCCGAGTCGACCTTTTCGAGATGAGGACATCGCGGCTATTTTGGCCATCAAGAAGTGGCCGCAACTTTGGATCTGGATGTTCAACGATCCGGAACCGGCCGCAAGCAATGCGAGCAGAGTTGAAGCGATGTGGGATCGCATCAACGCACAGTACCGAGCGTCCGGCCATACCGCGCCGCTCCACGTCTGGATCAGTGGCTATGGCGGACCGGCCAATCCGGAGCCAACCTCGACGTTTGCTGCTCAGGACTTCGTGATGTATCAACGCTGCCGCACGCGCCGAGATACAGCCTTCATTAGTGGCTTCAACCTGGCCAAACGTGTGCCGGACATTGCCACGACGAATCTGCATTTCGACAATCGAATGACCGCAGATCGATTCTGGTCGCTCGTCCATGATGAGATGGTCAATGGAATCAGTGTTGTCACGCCAGTGTGCGCGAGTGATTGCGCACCGACTTATCCCGATGGCAGTGCAGGAAACGGCGCGGTAAATATTGACGATCTGATCGCCGTCATCAACGCATTTGGCTCCACGGCATCTTGCGATGTCGCTCCGGTCAATGCCGATGGATCACTGGGAAATGGAATCGTGAATGTCGACGATCTTGTCGCCGTCATATCCTCATTCGGTGTATGCGGCCATTAGTCGTTCATCAGCCGTATCTCTCATGTGCGGTATCATTCGACCATGAGCGATTCGACTCCAAAACGACGGCTGCTTCACCGTGCACTCAAATGGCTCATCGTCACGATTGGCTGTGTCGTCCTTCTTGTAGCAACACTCTGGACCGTCGGCGCAATCTATTTCGATGGTCCTGCCGGCCGTGGTCTCGGGAACTGGATTCTCGTCGGGCTGTGGCTTGGCCTGTTGCTTGCCATGCTGATCCGATTCCGTGGAGCGCGTCGGAAGAGCCTCGCGTGGCTCGCCTGCATCCTTCTCGTGGTCATTCCATGGTCATTCATCCGTCCATCCAATGACCGGCAATGGAAGCCGGAATGGGCCGTCACCGGTCGCATCGAAATCACCGGCGACACGTGTACGTTTCACGGCTTCCGTAACTTTGATCACAATCGCGATGGAACGTTCACAGAACGCTGGGAGTCGCGCACGGTCAACTTGTCCAACCTTCGCGGCGTCGATGTGTTTCTCGATGCGTTTGGCGGAGACACGCTCGCGCATCCAGTGTTGTCATTCGACTTTGGCATCGACGGCTATGTTGCGCTGTCAATCGAGACTCGGCGTGAGATCGATGAATCATTCTCGGCGCTCGGCGGTCTCTACAAGATGTTTGAGCTGCAGTACCTGTTTGGCGATGAGCGCGACTTCATACGCGTGCGCACGAATATCCACCACGATCCGGTTTATCTATATCGATCGACACTCACCGCTGAGCAATCGATGGAACTCCTGATGCGGTGTATTGACAGCGCGAATGGATTATTCGAACAACCCCGGTTCTATAATGTGATCACCCACAATTGCACGACAAGCTACCGTGCACAAAGGCCCGATACGAATCGCGCACCATTTGACATTCGGCTGCTGCTCAACGGGCGCGTGGATGAACTGATGCTCGAACGCGGCGCCCTGGTTTCCGATGGCTTGTCCTACACCGAACTGCGCGCTGCCGCATTGATCAACAATGCCGCCGATCAAGCCCACGATGACCCGGACTTTCCCGCGAGAATTCGAGACAATCGGACGGGATTTGGTCCGCCATCAGATTCCTGAGCACAGCACATCGTGAAATTAGCGCCGACGACCACCGCCGCGACGCCGCGCGGGCCATGTCAGTAGCCGCTGGCGTTGCCACTGATATGCCGATCAGGGTTTCATTCTGTGGAGTCGGGAGAGAACCATGCTCTACCGAATCCCTGAGTATCGACGCGTTCGAAGATGACCAGCCGCGGTGGCGGTGGATGCTGCCCGTCCCTGAAGCGCGGCGGACCATCAATGAACTCTGGCCGACCATAGCCTCCACGACCACGGTCGCGTTCATCCTGGCCGCGCGGCGGCCCCGATCGCGGTGGTCGAGGCGGTCCATCTCCGCGCTCATGCCCCGGTCGCGTGCCAACGTCTCCGCGCGGACGATCCCGATCGCGCGGCGGGCGGTTTCGATCTCCATGACGTCTCGGCGGTCGCTGATTTTGATCAGCCTGCCTGGAGGGTTCAGACAATTGAGGCCAGCGCAGTTCAAATCGCTCAACGATGTTCGACTCTTCGTTAATCCACACGTCAATGCGATGTGGTCGTTTTG
>JBCCFX010000246.1:0-4915 GCA_039029515.1 Planctomycetota bacterium | reverse complement strand
TTCGCTCAGACGTAGCGTTCCAATCTTCGGCACACGGACAACGGATAACCGCAGGCTGAAAACCTGCCCTACTCCGCGTCCCACATGATCTGGAACTCAATCTCTTCGCTGCCGTCTTCGCGTTCGTGCTCGATGTTGTACGTCGCCCGGACAGGCACATAGATTCGTTCGCCGGCGATCTGGATCTCGAACCGCTCATCGTTCTCAATCGCATCTGCGAGCCGACGGAGCTTGTCCACGAACTCCGCGTTGCTGTACGTCTTCTCGATGTCCCGGTCAGTCTTCTGAATCATGCGTGGATCTCCTGAATTAATCGGATGTCATTATCGCCCGATAACGACAGGAACAGGTCAACGAGACAGCAGATTTCCGTCAATCCGCACGAATGGTTTTGACGCTTCCCTCCGGCGCGGCACTGTTCGAACAACGGCGCCCATTCCAGGTCGCTTCGAAGAAGAGAGAGAAGCCATGAACACCACGAAGATTTCCCTTGTCGCAACCGCGCTGTTTGCCGGCATCAGCTCTACCGCGCTGGCCACTGGCACCATTATTGAAATTGACATCATTGATGGCGAAGCCTGGGGCGACGCGGGCTCGGCCAACAACGATGTCATCCTGTTTGACCTCACCACGATGTATCCATCCGCCGCTGCCGGCGCAACCATCACCGGCGTCGGCTGGGATGTGACAGTCGCGACCAACGGCGGAAGCTGGCAGAGCGAGTTGACGTTCGCCATCACGGATTCACTTGGCGATTCGCTCGGCGTCTTCCTCTCTCCAGGCGCCGGCTCCAGCACGCCGGGTACGGGCACGTTCTCGTCCGGCGGCATCATCAAGCTTGTTGACGCGGCCCTGCCCGACATCGAGATCACCGACGGCATCATCGCCATCGAAATGTACGAGGCTTTCGACGATCCGAGCGGCACCGACAACGGCGCGACGCTCGACTCGATCACCAATGGTACGCTGTTCCTGCAGATCGAAACTACTGATCTGCCCGCGCCCGGCGGACTCGCGCTGCTCGGCCTCGCCGCATGCAGTCGACGCCGACGTCGACGCTGATTCCAGCGGAACAATCCAGTTCACAATCACGCACGCGTGCCTCGCGCGCGGGTGCGGTTGTGTTTGGGCTGTGGGCTGTGGGCTGTGGGCTGTGGGCTGTGGGCTGTGGGTTGTGGGTTGTGGGTTGTGGGAATCGTAGGGCGGGCTTACCAGCCCGCCGTGAACGTCGAATGGCGATGGATGGCGGGCTGAAAGCCCGCCCTACTTGAGACGTCGTGTGACAAGCGACGCGCCAGCATTGATGAGTCAATGCACACCGCTCGAAGACGGCGGGCTCGGAGAACCCGCGCTACGGGAGATCATCCCTCGTGGCTCATAGCTGATAGCTGCCGGCTGTCGGCTGTCGGCTGTCGGCTGTCGGCTTCCATCACACCCTAAAGATCGCACCCATGCGTTTGCCCATCATCAGGCTCGCGCCGATCAGCGTCACGCCGAGCAGTGCCATCCCCCACACGCCCATCGCGCTGGCGATGTGCTGGCCATCGCCGAGTCGAGCAAACAACTCGTAGATCGCCTTGGTGATCGGGTAATCACCCCGGCGTTGCGCGAGAATCAGTGAGTCACTCACTTCGAGCATTGCGAAACTGAACGCCAGCAGCGCACCCGCGATCAGGTTCGCCATGATCAACGGAATGATGATCGTGCGTACCGCACGGATCGGTGTCGCGCCAAGGTTTCGCGCCGCCTCTTCCAATTCCCCTGACGTCTGCTCGAGTCCCGCGACCGTTGCACGCACCACGTACGGCAACCGACGAACGGCATACGCGATGATCAGCAGCAGCGCAGGGTTCGGATCCGCACCAAGCACATCGACCAGACCCGCGAGCGGCGCGCCATCCGCGAACGGCCAACGCAGTGACATCGCGACGAAGCCGAACGCCATCACAAGGCCCGGCACCGCGAGCGGCAGCATGGCGAGCGCATCGAGCAGGCTTCGACCGAACAACTTTGTACGCACGACGATATAGCCGATCATCAGGCCAACGATCAGGTCCACGACAACCGCGATGCTCGCGTAGAAGAGACTGTTGCGAATCGAGCCGGTCGCGAGATCGTGACCCAGCGCGGTGCCGTAGTGATCCAGCGTGTACGAGCCCGGCAGCGCCGAGTTGTACCAGTCACCGACATTCGACACGCTCGTCAGAATCACACCGAGGTGCGGCAGGATCGCGAGGAAGATCACGAGGCCGAACAGCGCCGACGCCGCCAGTCCCGGCAGCAGCGATAGCCGCTGTGTCGTCGCCTGGATCGATGCCTTGCTGTACATCGCGTATGCCTTGCCGCCGAAGATCAACTTCCCGACAACGTAGAACATGACCGCCGCAAACAGCATCACCGCGGTCAACGCGTACGGCTGCTTCGACGCTTCCATCTCCTTGATGCCGTTGAAAATTTGCACCGGCGTCACGACCTGGTAGTCGAACATCAACGGCGTGCCGAGTTCGGTGAACGACCAGATGAACACGATGGTCGCGCCCGCGAACAAGCCGGGCCGTATCAACGGCAGCGTAATCTGACGGAATCGTTTCCAGCGACTCGCGCCGAGGTTCACCGCGGCCTCATCCAGCGTGGGATCGAGATTGGCCAACGCTGCGGTCGCGTTCAGATACAGAATGGGATAGAGGTGCAACGCCTCGACGACCACGATCGCCCAGAAGCCGCCAGTGCCAATGAAGTCAATCCCGGCGGCGGCGGATGGATCGAGCCATCCCCAGTTGATGAGCATCTCGGTGATGCCGAGGTCTGCGAGGATTGAGTTCACGGTGCCGGTTCGACCAAGCAAGTGATGCAGACCGATCGCACCGACGAATGGCGGCAGGATGAGCGGGATCAATACGAGCGCGCCGAAGATCGACTTGCCGGGGAACTCGTAGTTCGCATTGAGGACCGCGAGCGGCAACGCCATGATGAAGCACAGCAGCGTGGTGCCGATCGCGATGCCGAACGCATTGAGCAAGCCGGCACGCAACATCGGGTCGGAGAAGACCGCGGTGATGTGATAGACCGTGAACGACGAATCGCCGCTCGCGTCGGTATGGACAAACGCATCGCTGACCGTGAGCCAGATCGGATAGATCAGGAATGCGCCGAACCCGGCGAACAGCGCGATCATCATCAGAATGGATGGCATGCGACGCATGAGCGACGCAGGATACCGGGAAGGGCCGTGGGCTGTGAGCTATGGGCCGTGGGTTGTTGGCTGTTGGCGGTTGGCGGTTGGCAATCGTCGGGCGGGGGCTGTGCCCCCGCCGCGGAACGGCGGACCCTGGGCAATCGCGCTCTGCTCCTGATGAGGGATGCCGAGCCGACAAAGCGGCGGCTCAACGCTCACAGCTGACCGCTCTTACGGACACGCACCGAATGCTGCAATGATGCCAATGAGGTCATCAATGTTGATCTCACCGTTGCCACCGAGCGGCGCGATATCGCATGGTCCGCTCCCGGGACCAAAGCTGGTGATTGCAAGCACGAGGTCATCGACGTTGACAATGCCATTGCCATACGTGCCGTCGAGGTTATCCGGTGCACAGTCGCCGACGCAGCCAGTGCCGTTGAGTTCAAAGGCGCCCATGTCGACGTCGAATCCTTCGACACGCATGTTGCCTTCAAAGTCAACGGGGACGTTCTCGCCCATCATCATGTCGCCATCGAGATCCCAGAAGTCCATGAAGAGCAGTGTTTCGTCGCCGGCGTCGACGCACGGCGAGGTGCCGAACAACCGGAAGTTGCCCGACCCGGGATTGAGGAACTGCGGCGCTGCATCGATGTTGTCAATGCCTGCGAATCCGCCTTGCACGTTCGAGTTGCGAACAGTCAGGGTTGATCCGGCACCTTCGAAGATCTGCTCGGGAAGATTCGTGAAGAAGATGCAGTTGGCGATCGTCAGACCGGCCACGATGTCATCGTCTGCGTTGTAGACGCCGCCGCCTTCGATCTTGGCCATGTTCGCAAAGTACGTGCAATTCACCACGGTCGGACTGGAACTGTCTGAGCTGTACAGACCGCCACCCAATCGACCGGAATTGGAATCAAAGATGCAGTTCACGATGAACGGATCGCACGAAATCATGAGGATGCCGCCACCACGATTCGACGCCATGTTCCCAGTGAATCGACTGTTCGCGATTCGAGGGTCAGACTGATTCACGTTGTAGATACCCGCACCGTCCTGCGCCTCATTACTCTCGAACGTGCAGTTCGAGATCAGCGGATCACTTTGCGTGTTGTAGATGCCGCCACCGACGAGACCGTTATTCGACACGAATGCACACGAATCAATGATGGTGTTCGAGTTCGTGTTGTGGATTCCGCCACCTTCACCACAGGTGTTGGACGTAAACAGGCAATTCGTGACCTTGGCATCGTCGCAGTCTTCGAAGTAAATGCCGCCACCGAGTCCGGTCGTGCTTCCCGAGAACGAACAGTTATCGAAGCACGGCGTGCCGTCAAAGGCATACACCGCGCCACCGACGCCCGAGTTATGCATCGCGAAGTCACAGTTCATCACAATCGGACTTGTTTGGTCGAGGAACAGGCCGCCGCCCAGGAACGCATTGCCACCAGTGATGGTGAGACCGTTGAGGATCGTGTCGTCACCTTCGCCGGTATTCATCGTGATCACGGGGCCGACGCCGGTCATACCGCCCGCGTCAATGATAGTGTTCTGCACAACGGTCGGGTTCGTCGGGTCGGTGCTGCGCATCGTCAGCGCTTTGCCCTTGATGTCGAGCGTTTCGTTGTATGTGCCCGCGCTGATTTCAATCACCGCATTCGGTCCCGCGGCGTTTTTTTGGCAGGGAGAAAGGTGGTGCATACGGCGGTGGATCGTCGATGAAGAACAGCCTCTTCTCCT
>JBCCFX010000245.1:0-4995 GCA_039029515.1 Planctomycetota bacterium | reverse complement strand
GTTGTGCTCATGTTCATCGCACGACGTGCCGATTGTACTGCCATCGCGGTTCGCTGGTGCGGATCGTCCGTGTCATCTCCCGACAGACTATGATCCCTGCCCATGCACGTGCTTCACGCCATCTCTGGTCTCGATCATCGACTCGGCGGCCCCGTCCACGCCATGCTTGGCCTCGCGTCGTACCAGCGAGCCGCCGGTCTCGACGTCACCGTCGTCTCATCGCAACGAGAAGGCGATGACTCGGCGATTGCGAATGAGTTGCAGGAGCACGGCGTGCGTGTTGTCGAAGTTGGCCCGGTCACTGGAGCGCTCGGACGAAGCCCGAAGCTCAAGCCGGAGGTGAATGAGCTTCTGCCCGATGCCGACATCGTGCACATCCATGCGGTCTGGGATGAGATTCAACATGTCGCCGCGACGTGTGCGCGTCGACACGGCACGCCGTACATCGTGCGGCCGTGCGGCATGCTTGATCCGTGGTGTCTTGCGCAGGGTCGGCTCAAGAAACAACTGTATCTCGCGCTTCGGCTTCGGAAGAATTTGAACGGCGCAGCGCGCATGCACTTCACGACGTCGACCGAGCGCGATCTCGTCAAGCCGCTCGGATTGAAACCCGAATCAATCGTCGAACCCAACGGCATCAACGTCGCGGAGTTCGAGGATCTTCCAGATGCCGGTGCGTTCCGCGCAATGCATCCGAACATTGGTGATCGTCCGATCATTCTCTTCCTCAGTCGACTGCACAAGAAGAAGGGACTCGATCTCTTGATTCCCGCCTTCGCGCAGGCGGATGTCGGTGATGCGGTGCTCGTTCTTGTCGGTCCCGATGATCGTGGCTACGAAGCGACCGTTCGTTCGATGATCGCGGAACACGGTGTCGAGAACGATGTGATCATCGCGGGGTTGCTGCGCGGTGCGGATCGACTTGCGGCGTTCGTCGACTCGTCATACTTCGTGCTGCCCAGTTACCAGGAGAACTTCGGCGTCGCGGTGATTGAAGCATTGGCCGCCGGCATACCGGTCGTGATCTCGGACCAGGTCAACATTCATGACGAGATCACATCAGCGGATGTGGGCGAAGTCGTGCCGACTGAGATTGAGCCGTTGGCCGACGCAATGAGCCGCTGGTTGAAGGATGATGCGTTGCGAGAGGCGGCGGCGAAGCGCGCCCAGCCATTCGTCCGGACACGATATGACTGGGCGCAGATCGCTCGTCGCTGGGCCGAGCACTACGAGGCGATTCTCGCGTCGTAATGGTGCGGCCCATGAAGGTCAGTTCTCACACGTACCGAATGCGTTGATGATGCCGATGATGTCATCGATGTTGATGATGCCATTGCCGAACGTGTTGTCCGGGTTGACGGGCGCGACATCACATCGTCCCGAGCCGCCGAAGTTGTTGATGACGCCAAGCAGATCATCGATGTTGACCTCGCCATTGCCGTAGGTGCCATCGCCATTGTCCGGCTCGCAATCTTCGGGGCAGAGCACGACGACATTCTGATTTTCGAAGGCGCCGATGTCAGGGTTGTTGCCGACGTTGCGCGGCATGCCATCGAGGTCGATCGGGAGCAGTTCGCTCGTATCGCCATCCTGATCGATGTCGTCCTCATCCATCGGGAGATAGAGCGATGCGCCCATGTCCAAGGCGGGCGAATTGTCCGCGAGACGATAGTCGTCGTCTGCGGTGCCGAGAATGTCGTCCGCACCGTCGGGATCGATGAACAGCGGGTCAGCGTCGAACGTGTTCACGCCTTCGACCGTGCCTGACCATTCCGAGGCAATGCTGTTGTTCAGCACTGGTAGTGCGTGGGTGATGTACTGCATGAACTCCGTGACGTTGCCGCTGGCGTCACTGTTGTTCCAGACGATGCAGTTGTTGAGTTCCGGTCGCCAGATATTCAGAGCGGTGCCGCCACCGCCGTTGTTGGCGATGGTGCAGTTGGTGAAGACGGGCGTCTTGATCGCACCTCCCGCGCCGGCTGCAGTCACGGCCGAGCCGGCCCAGTTGTTGACTCGATTGCCGGCGATCAGACAGTTGTTGAACTTCGTCGAGGAGTCAACGGCACCGCCGACGTTCACTGCGCCGGAACCGGTGCCGGCGATATTGCCAAGGAACCGGCAGTTGTTGAATCGAACATCCTGCGCGATGACGACGCACGCGCCGGCGCTCGATAGCGACTCATTGCCGATGAAGTCGACGTTGGTCAGGGTCATCGTTCCATTGTCGGGCGAGAAATACGCCGCCGCGCCAGATGCATTGATAGAGGATGCGGGATCGAGTCCAATCCAGAACGTCCGGTTGTGGCGGAACGTACTGTTACGAATCACTGGGCCGCCAAAGCCATCCGTTACGAACGCACCGCCTTGTCGGGCACGGTTGTACTCGAACACGACGTTGTTGATCGTGGCGCCGCTGAACCAGCTGTACATTCCGCCGCCACGACTGTCTATGGCGCACGCTCGCCCGCCGTCCGCATTGCCGCCTCGAATCACGACGCCATCGATGACTGCGGTGGCGTCAAGGTTGTACATCGAGACGACGGCCATTGAATTGTCGGCGTAGTTCTCGAAGGTTCCGAGGGCGCCGTCATCACCATTCAGGTCGCCGGACAGAATAGTCAGATTCGTCGCGGGATCCCGGTCCTCGCGATTGAGTTCGCCGCCGGCAAATCCGCCATACAGCGCAACCGTATTCACGAGGTTGAACGTCTCGGCGCGCATCGTGCCCGGCGTGTAGGTGCCATCGGCAATCCAGATCTCCTCGACGATGCCCGGAGCAAATGTCGCGACGCGCAAGGCATCCTGCAGATCGGAATACGCATCGGACCAGGACGTACCGACGTTCATGCCGGCCGCATTGGCATTGACGTAGAGGATCGCCTGTTCGAGATCGTCCGGCACACCGTTCGCGTTCGAATCGTTGCTTTCGCAGTCATCGGGAATGCCATTGTTGTTCTGGTCGGCTTCGCACACATCCGGAACACCATCGCCGTCACAGTCCAGAAGATCACCCTGTGCAATCTCGTCCGAGTCGCAGGTGCCATTCTGGTTGCAATCGGTGCTGCGGAAGTTGGCGATGGCGGCCGTCACGGCATTGAGGGCGGTGGCGGCGTCGGTCGGTGTATTGATGTCACTGAGATCGCCCGTCGGCATGCCATCAAAGCTGACATTCGGATTGGAGAAATACTGAATGCTTGGTTCCGATCCATACGCCATGATGGTCTTGAATGCGCCGCCAGGTTCGTTGTAACCCTTGGCGAACTGGAATCCGCCGCTGAAGCAGAACGGATCCTGGTTCCAATCGTGCATGAGACCCATGACATGACCGAGTTCGTGCGCGAAGACGTACTCTTCGATGCCGACGCAGGTGCGACGGACGATGAAGAACGCCTGATCTTCGAATGGGCTCGGGCCACGACGCGTGGCGATGCGTGCGATGCCGCACACGTTGGCGCTCTCCGTGATGAGGCACACGACGTCGGCCCGAACGTCGTCGCGAAGTGCGTGTACGTCATCGAGATCGCCGTCGTTGGTCGTGACGAGTCGATTGAGGTCTGTGCCGCTGTTGCCGGATTCGGTGTAGGTAATCTGAATCGCATCAGCAAGATTCACCGATGCGTTGACCTGGCTGTTGATGAATGCCTGGTTCGTGTTGTCAATGTCTGTCTGAATCAGCGCTTCCAATGCGGGTACGCCGCCAGCGCCGGCTGCCGCTTCGGGGGTGTACACCACGAGGACATCGATCACGGAGTTGTCGATCGTACATGAGCCGATTGGACCACCGCCACCACCCGCGAGGTTGATCGCCGGCTGCTTTCGAAAGTGTCGAAACGGCGCGTGGGCGAGATCGGGCAGTGCATCGGCGCATCCTTCACAGGTCCCGCAGGTGTATCCCGAACCCTGGTCATCAGCCGGGGCACCGAATGCAGTGGTGGTGAAGATGGTCATCAGGGTGGCCGAAACGGCGAGTCGTGACATCGTGCGATTCTCCATGTGGTCGAGGCTGCCGGCACGGAACGGCCTTCCGGGAGATCACACGGTCCGGGGTCACGCTCCCCGGTGAATGTTCAAGAAAAACGCCGGTCTCAGTCGGTCGCGGATGACTGTTGCCGGGCGATGAGTTGGTTCAGCACCGCCTTCAGGTCATCGTGAAGCGGATCATGGAGACGAAGCGGTTCATCGCTTCGTGGGTGTCTGAACTCCAACCGGTAGGCATGAAGGAACATGCGTGGCAGGCTGAAATGGTCGCGGTAGTACTGATTGTCACGGCCTTTGCCATGCGTCGTGTCGCCAAGCACGTGATGGCCGAGATGGTTGAGATGCCGGCGAATCTGGTGGTAGCGACCGGTGCGGAGTCGGGCGACAACCAGCGAACTGCGGTCGAAGTGGCGGACGGTCCGAAACTCGGTCAGGCACGGTCGTGGTTCGCCGTTGGCATCACGCAGCGGTCGATCGCTGGCGAACGTCTCGGGTGTGGTGCCGCGCACGAGGACGTCGTACTCCTTGATGGCGTCATCGTCCTGGAGGCGCTCCTGAAGCGCTTTCGCCATTTCGGACGACAGTGCGAAGGCGACAAGTCCTGACGTATTGCGATCAAGTCGATGCACGGGATAGAGGTAGGTACCGATCTGATCCCGAACGACGTTGAGCAGTAAGGGCTCAAACGTCCGCGAGTGGGCATCGCGATGGACGAGCATGCCGCCGGGCTTGGCGACGACCACGAGGTGATCGTCCTGATATCGAATGTCGATCGGTGGCGTCACGGCGAGGTTCTCATGCGATGGGACCGTGCTCAGTCTACGGTCGCGCGCAATGTCGTGAAGAAATCGAGATTTCCGCGGGGAGCATCCGGGCGGACCGTGTGATCTGTCACGGCGGGACGGTCCGCCGGAATCTGGACACCTGCTCATCAAGGGAAAAGACGATGAACACGACAACGACCCATCGGATCATGACGACAATGCTCGTGACAGGAAGCCTCTTTGGTGCCTCAAT
>JBCCFX010000244.1:0-5005 GCA_039029515.1 Planctomycetota bacterium | reverse complement strand
TTCGACGCCATTCTGTGTCTCGATGTGCTGGAGCACCTGCAGTTCGAGGATCAGGTCAAAGCGCTGGCCGAGATCCACCGCCTGCTGCGTCCCGGCGGTCGCCTGATCGCCACACTGCCCAACCTGGCGCACTTCTCGTCACGCTTCGCCTTCCTGCTCCTGGGGCGCCTGCTGCGCACCTCCCAGATCGAGCGCCATCCCGGAGATCGGCCGATCGGCGAGAGCCGTCGACCGATCCCAATGCGCAGGGCGAACAGCAGCAGCAGCCATCAACTGATCCCGATGCGCAGGGCGAGCAGCAGCAGCCATCAACTGATCCCGATGCGCAAGGTGAACAACAACAGCAGCCATCAACCGATCCCGATGCGCAGGGCGAACAGCAACAACAGCCATCAACCGATCCCAATGCGCAAGGTGAACAACAACAGCAGCCATCAAACGATCCCAATGCGCAAGGCGAACAGCAACAACAGCAGCCATCAACCGATCTCGATGCGCAAGGCGAACAACAACAGCAGCCATCAAACGACCCCGATGCGCAAGGCGAACAACAACAGCAGCCATCAAACGACCCCGATGCGCAAGGCGAACAACAGCAGCAGCCAGCGACCGATCCCGATGCGCAGGGTGAACAGCAACAGCAGCAGGAGCAACCGTCGCCGACAGGCGTGCCTGATCCTTCGAAACTTACGCGTGGCATGATGGAACGGCTTGCTGACAAGATCGATCCGGAAACGGTTGAGCGGCTCGCAGACAAGGTTGATCCAGAGACAATTGAACGCCTGGCCGACAAGATCGATCCGGAGACGATCAAAAGGATCGCAGAGAAAGTCGATCCGGAAACGCTTCGCCGCATTGCGGAGAAGTTCAACAACCAGCCGGACAATCCGAACGAACAGCGCGAACCGCCGATCGATGAGGAGACTGCGCGCAAACTTGCGGAGTCACTTGACCCGGAGACGATCGACAAGCTTCGCGAGGCGTTCGAAGGCATGGAGCCGCCACAAACCGATTCGGGCGCAGAGCGCGACCCGTCGACGACGCCGCCGACTGATCCCGCACAACCGCCGCCGAGTGACACGCCGCAATCACCACCACAGGACGCACCAACGCCAAATCCACCCTCAAACCAGCCAGAGAACGCACAAGAGAACCAGCAGTCGAACCCGCAGCAACCACAGGATGGTCCACTCAATCCGTCAGGTGAAGGCGAAGGCCCGGTCAGTGACCGTCCCGATGCGCCCCGCGATCTGTCTGAAACGCTGCGAGATCTTGAATCGACCCGTCGCAACGCCGCCGAGCAGCGACGCAGCGGCGATCGCGCTCGCGACATTGCGCGCGAACTCGCTGATCGTGATGAGGCCGCCGAGCGCGCGCGCATGAACGATGCTCGCACGCGTGAAGGCGAAGGTGGCGCGAACGGTCAGGAACCCGGTCAGGCCGAATCGCCGCTCACGCTCGCGCCGGATGCCACGCCGCTTGACGCCGAAGCGCAGAACGTCGATGCCTCGGGTCAGGAACTCGCCGATGAACTGATCGCCTCGTGGATTGGCGGAAATCCGAATCTTCCCGCCGGTCAGGGACGCATCACGTCCAGCGAGCGCGCTGCCCGCGCCGCGGCCGCGCGACGCGTCGCCGAACGCGCGGTCAACGAGTCGAACGTCCCATCGCGGTATCACGACCTGATCAAGCGGTACTTCGGTGACTTCACGTCGACCGTCGAGAAGGCGGCAGGCGAGGCCGCCGGAGACGCGGACACACCGTGAATCTGCGCTTCGATCAACCCGACTTGCTCTGGCTCGCGCTGCTCATCCCACCGCTGCTCTTCATTGGCTGGCGATCCACGGTCGGATTCGACCCCGCGCGCCGAATCAGCGCCATGGTGTTGCGCGCTGCGCTCCTCGGCGGGCTGATCGTTGCCCTCGCGGCGCCACGCAGTGAACGTGAACACGATCAACTCACGGTCATCGGCCTGATCGACGTCTCCGGCTCCGTTCGACGCTTTGCAGACCTCCCGACCGATGCGACCCTTGGATCACGATCCACGCTCGAATACCTCCGGCAGTGGTTTCGTGAAGCCGCGGATGTTCGCCGGCCGGATGATCGTGTCGGATTGATCGTCTTCGACGGCCAGGCGATTGCCATCTCGACCCCGACACGTGGCGACTACGTCGATGACAACATCGACATTCGCCGTCGTGAAGGCACGAACATTGCCGATGCGATCGAACTTGGCCTGGCAATGTTCCCCGCCGACACAGCGCGACGTCTTGTGCTGGTGACCGATGGCAATGAGACAGCCGGCGAGGCACTGGACACCGCACGTCGTGCCGCGGGAAGCCTGGATGCCACGACGGCCTCCGGCGCGCGCATTCCGATCGATGTGTTGCCCATCGCGTACAACATCAATCGCGATGTCCAACTCGTTCGTCTCGATGCGCCGCCTTCTGCACAACCGGGTCAGACGATTACCGTGCGCATGGTGCTCGAATCAACGCAGCCAGTGAGCGGCCGCCTCATCCTGATGCGTGAAGGTCGCGCCGTTGATCTGAACGGCGATGCACCAGGCACATCCCGGCGGATCACCGTTCCCAGTGGGACGAGTGTGCAGCGTGCTGCGGTGACGCTCGATGAGTCGCCGGTGAATCGCTTTGAAGCGATCTTCGAACCCGATGGTGTCACCAGCGATGCCATTGTGGAGAACAACGTCGCTCGATCATTCACGGTCACGCCGAGCAAGGGTTCGATTCTGATCGTCGATCGAAACGCCACCGGCGGGCAGGATCATCCGCTCCAGCGCATTCTGCGTGATGCCGACGTTCCCGTTGAGTCGATTCCGCCGGCACGATTCCCGGTCGATCTGCTGTCCATGCAGGCGTACGACCTCATCGTGCTCGACAACGTGCCCGCGTACGACCTCGCGGCGGAACAGCACGAACTCATCAAGCGATACGTGGAAGATCTCGGCGGTGGCTTCATCATGGTCGGTGGCGAGAACGGCTTCGGTGCCGGCGGCTGGAACGGCACGACGGTCGAAGAGATCCTGCCCCTCGAACTCGATCCGCCGCGCGAGCTTCGCCTCCCCACCGCAGCGCTGGTGCTGATCATTGATAAGTCCGGCTCGATGTCGCGGCCCGTTGCGGGTGCACGGTCGACGCAACAGGAAGTTGCCAACGAAGGCGCTGCGCTGGCCATCGAATCACTGCGTTCCGAAAGCCTCGTCGCCGTGCTTGCCTTTGACTACGGTGTGCAGGAGGTTGTGCCCTTGCAGCGCAACGTCGACGCGAAGAGTCTCGCATCGAACGTTCGACGCATCAACGCGGATGGCGGCACCAATATCGCCCTGCCCATGGAACGCGCGCTGGAGATGCTGCGCGATCTTCCTGTTGCGAAGAAACGCGTGGTCTGCTTGAGTGACGGACAATCGGACGGCGCTGATCCGCGCTTGGTCGCGCAGCGCATGGCCGCCGCAAACATCAAAGTGTCGGCCATTGCGGTCGGCGACGACGCGGATGTGGAGACCTTGCGCGCGATTGCAGAGATCGGTGATGGCGAGTTCTACGAAGTGCGCGATCCGCAGGCGTTGCCGCGCGTCCTCGTCGATTCCGTCCAGGTCATCAACAAACCGCTGATCAAGGAAGTGCCGTTCCGTCCCGATATTCTCGCGACTGGCAGCACGCTGACCGAAGGCATGGCGACCGCGCCGGAACTCCGTGGCCTGGTCATCACCACGCCGAAGCCCGATCCTCGCGCCATCATCGAAATGACACACAGTGATGAAGGCGCCGATCCACTGCTCGCCCATTGGCAGGTCGGTCTCGGTCGCGTCGCCGCGTTCACGTCCGACATCGGACGCACCTGGTCGACGAATTGGGAAGGCTGGCAGACCGGCGACCGATTCTGGCTTCAACTGACGCGCATGATGACCCGACCGCCTCAGTCGCGCGAAACAGAACTGCTTGTCGACATCCGTGGCGATCGTCTTGAAGTCACGCTTGAAGCGGCGAACGCCGAAGGCTTCATCGATCACCTGCGCGTGGACGGCACGGTCTATCGCCCGGATGGCGAAGCGGTCCCCGTTCGATTGCGCCAGGAAGCACCGGGTCGGTACGTCGGTGACATCGATGCGCCGATCGAAGGCAACTACATCGTGGCGGTCACGCCGCGATCGTCCGGCCGTCGGCTTGCGCCGTCGATCGGTGGTGCCAGCCGAACCACAAGTCCGGAGTTCCGGCGCATGCAGTCGAACGTTTCGCTGCTTGATGAAATCGCCCAGATGACTGATGGTCGCGTACTTGATGTCAGCGATGCGACGGCGGTCAACCTGTATGACCGCGCGCAGCTGCCTCGTCGAGTGTCATCCATTCCGGCGTGGCCGATCGTGATGTGGATCGTGCTCTCATGTCTGATACTCGATGTGGCTACCCGGCGCATCGCGTGGGACATCGGCACAATCAACCGGCTTGCAGCGCGGGCGTACGCGCGCATTCGTCCCGCAGCCGCAGCACGGCGCGCGACCGTCACATTGTCATCGCTTCGAGAAGCAAGCGATCGCCTCGATGCGCGTCTCGATGCGCAGTCGGAAGGCGTGGCCAAGCTCGAAGGCAAGAAGGGTCGTCGCGGCGTGCCGCCACGGCGATTCGTGAAGCAGAAGAAGAAAGACGACGACGCCGTCGACAACGCATCCACGCCGGCAACCGCAGCCAAGGGGCCGGTGAAGGTGAACATCAAGTCGCCGGAACCGCCGCAAGACGATCAGGCTGACGATGGTTCGACAGAGACGACGTCTGGCTTGCTTGCGGCGAAGCGTCGCGCACGTCGACAAATGGATGATTAAGACGCGTCGTGTTCAGACCCGTGACGGCGCTGGCGCTTCGCGCAGCTGCATCTCCGGGTAGTACCAACTGAGAATGCCCTGCCACGGCGCGCCGCGCTCTGCGAGTTCGCGCGCACCGTACTGACACAATCCGACGCCATGACCAAACCCGCGACCGTTGATGATGAC
>JBCCFX010000243.1:0-5020 GCA_039029515.1 Planctomycetota bacterium | reverse complement strand
GTTCGCTTTCAATGGCCTCGCGCTTCATCACTTCATCACGAAGCAGCGACTGCTGCGTTTCGGCGTTCATCACTCGATTCGACATGCTGAGATGCTGAAGCGTCAGGTCTGCGAGCGCCTGGAGTCCATCAAGTTGTGTTGCCGAGAGCGAATGCGGCTGCGTGTGAATCACGCACAGGGTGCCAATCGCAAAGCCACGCGAATCGATCAATGGCACGCCGGCGTAGAAACGAATGCGCGGTCCATCAAGCACGAGTGGGTTGGTAGCGAATCGCTCGTCTTCCAGTGCATCCTCGATGATGAACACTTCGTCAGACAGGATCGCATGCGCGCAGAACGCGACATCGCGTGGCGTGCCGTCGACCGCCAGTCCCTGGCGACCTTTAAACCACTGTTCATCGTTATCCACGATGCTGATCAGCCCAATCGGACATCCTGCGACGGCGGCGGCCGATAATGCAATCTGATCGCTCCACGCATCGCGCTCGCCGTTCAGGCAGACGTACGAGCGCAACGCCTCAAGGCGTTCCTGTTCATTGCTGGGCAGCGGCGCGGCTGGCATGACTTCGTCATCGTCCAAGCGAGCCGGTCGATTGACTCGTAAACCATGGGCAGATCGTGCATTCTGCCTGTTTACGCAAGGTTCTCGGACAGTCGCACGCAATAGTCAGAAAGAAAGCATCGTTACCTGCCCGAAGCCGACATATACTTCAATCATGATGCGTCGTCGCATTCATCCCGTCTGGTTCCTCGTGGCCCTCATGGTGCTGGCACCGTGCACGTATGGCGTTCGCCCGTCATGCCCGTGTACAAGTGGCCACCAGGCATCCGCGATGACCATTGAAGACGCTCCGTCGTGTTGCGCAAACTGTGCCACCACGTCGGCAGATGAAGCACCTGAACATCAGGATGAGTCGACACCCGACGACTGTGATTGCCCGCTGCCGTGTTGTGCGAGCCCCGTCAGTGCGGCATGCACGCTTCCCGGCGGCCATGGCATCGTGTTCGTGAACCAACGTTCCGGCATCATGCCGAACCACGTCCCGGGACTGACGCCGCGCGACTTCGGCATCCGACTGCTGCGTCCCCCGCAAGCCTGAATCCAGTGACACGACCCGTCATGTGCGGCACTTGATGTCGCACGGCTGTGTATTCGGATTCAGGAGTCATCCCATGACTGCATCCTCACGCGCTGATCAGACATCAGCGCCTTCCCCCGCATCCACCGCGCTTCCCGCGCGTCGACACCTTATCGTGCGCATTGTCGCCCCGCTGCTGGTCGTCATGGCTGTGGCGGTCATCCTCGCGGTCAGCGCGCGCGATGTGTTTCTCCCTGCACACGATGTCTCGGTGAAGCCCGTGATCTTTGATCGTTTGATCGACGCTGGCGACGCCACTCAGATCGTGCGCGCATCCACATCGAGCACGGTCACCGTCCAGGCGCCCGGCTGGCTAGAAGCCGACCCATTCCTGACGGCCTGCACGGCGCTGACGGATGGTGTCGTGGAAGAGATGCTCGTGCTTGAAGGCGACTACGTTGAAGCCGGCACTGTGGTCGCGCGACTCGTGTCAGAGGATGCCGAGCTTGATCTCACGATGGCGCAGGCAACCCATGAGTCCATGGTCTTTGATCTGGAACATGCCGACGCCGATCTCCGTGCCGCCCAATCCGACTGGGATCATCCGATCGAGCGCATCCGCGCGGTCGACACGGCCCAGGCGGCGCTCAAAGAGGCGGATGCTGAACTCACACAGTTGCCGGCGCTGATCGATGCGGCAATCGCCGACCTCGAACGCCTCGACGAAGAACGGCTGCGCGTACAGGGTGCCCTGGACGCGGGCGCCGCGAATGACATTCAGCTGGTCATCGCGCAGAAGCGTGTTGATGCGCAGCGCGCGACAGTCGAATCGCTGAAGGCGCGCGAAGGCATTCTGAGCGCCAAGCGCGATCGACTGCATGCCGATTGGGTCGCGGCGAAGGCCAACGCCGAACTGCGTATCGAAGAACGGCGGGCACTTGACCGGTACACCGCGTTGCGCGATCGCGCTCGTGCGGAAGTCAATCGCACGCTCGCCGCGGTCAACATCGCACAGCTTCGACTTGATCGCATGGTGATTCGCGCCCCGATTTCAGGCTACGTGCAACGGCGACTGAAGGCGCCGGGCGACAAGGTCATGCTCGACATGGATTCCGAGCACTCCGCGCACGTGCTTCACATGTATGACGCGAATCGCATTCAGGTCCGCGTCGACGTTCCACTCGCGGATGCGGCGTTGATCCGCGTCGGCCAGCGGTGCGAGGTCATTGTGGACGTGCTCCCGGACGAGTCTTTTGCAGGCGAGGTCACGCGCATCACGCACGAGGCCGACCTTCAGAAGAATACGTTGCAGGTGAAAGTCGCCATCGAGTCACCGTCGCCGATGCTTCGGCCTGAGATGCTGACGCGTGTGAAGTTCCTCGGTGGGTCACGGGATTCTTCACTGCGACCGGCGACTGATGAACCATCGCCACAGGAAACCGTGCTCGTCTCGCCTGACAGCATCGTCGAAACCGATGGTGCGACCGCACATGTGATGGTGATTCGGCAGCGACGTGGTGAACGCGGTATTGCGCATCGCCTGCAACTCGATCTCGTCAACCAGGTCGATGGCTGGATGCGCGTTCGCGGCAATCTCCAGCCGGGCGAACTGCTCGCGACTGATGCCGCTGACCTGTCGGACGGCGCGCGTGTGCGCATTCGTGCGCACGCTGATGAAGGAGCGGCGATGTGACCCAGATCCAATGCCGCCAACTCGTGCGCGAATACCGGAAGGGTGACACGGTCATTCGTCCGCTCGACGATCTCAGCCTGGATGTTCCCAAGGGCGACTTCCTCGTGCTCATGGGACCGAGTGGCAGTGGCAAGACCACGCTGCTGAACCTCATTGCCGGCATCGACTCGCCAACGTCAGGCACGCTCACCGTCGATGGCGTCAACATTGCCAAGTTGTCACGCAACGCACTCGCTGCATGGCGTTCGCAACACGTCGGGTACATCTTCCAGTTGTACAACCTCGTGCCGGTGCTGACAGCGTACGAGAATGTGGAGCTACCGCTGCTCCTTCGACGCATGTCTCGACGGACGCGACACGACCATGTCAACCGCGCGCTCGATCGGGTCGGCATTCTGGATCGTCGCGACCACTTCCCCCGCCAGCTTTCCGGCGGTCAGGAACAGCGCGTGGCGATCGCTCGCGCCATCGTGACCGAACCGAGCATTCTCGTCGCGGATGAACCAACGGGCGATCTTGACAAGCCATCAGCGCACGCGGTCATGGAATTATTGCAATCGCTGAACGCGGATTCAGGCGTGACGGTCATCATGGTCACACACGACCCGCATACAACGTCGTACGCGCGACGAACGCTGCACCTCGACAAGGGGCAACTCGTGGAGAACGACGCTCAGCACGTCGCGGAGGTGTCGGCGTGAGTTATCTCCGGTTCGTTCCACTTGTACTCAAGCACGTTGTGCGCCATCGCGTGCGGACGCTGCTCACCGCCGCCGGCATTGCGATCGCCATGTTCCTGTTCACGATTGTGCAGGCCATGCAGGTCGGCGTCGCGGAAGCCACGCAGGCAACAGCCAACGAAACGACGCTGGTCGTATATCGCAAGGATCGCTTCTGCCCGGCCACGAGCATGCTGCCGCAGGACTACACCGGCAGGATTGAACGCATTGACGGCGTGACATCGGTTGTGCCGGTGAAGGTTGTCGTCTCGAACTGCCGCACCAGCCTGGATGTCGTGACGTTTCGCGGTGTGCCCAAAGATGACTTCCTGCAACTGCGCGATGACAAGCTGCGCATCATCGATGGATCGATCGACGATTGGAAGCGACGGACTGATGCCGCACTGATCGGCGAGACGCTCGCAACCAGGCGCGGACTCTCGCCGGGGATGACCTTCGATGCTGCGGGCATCACCGCGTACGTCGCAGGCATCATTGATTCAGATGAAGCGACGGATCACAACGTTGCGTACACATCGCTTGAGTTCGTACAACTTGCGGGGCGCGATCAACTCGGCATCGTGACGCAGTTCAACGTCACGGTTGATGATCCTTCGAATCTCGATTCCGTGGCAGCAGAAATCGATGACTTGTTCGCCACCGCGCAGGAACCGACCGCGACATTCACTGAGAAAGCATTTGTCGGCCGTATCGCCGATGACATCGTGGAGCTCGTCGGCTTCGCCGGCTGGCTTGGCATCGGCTGCCTGTTTGCCGTACTGACGCTGGTCGCCAATGCCATTGTGTTGAGCGTGCGCAGCCGCATCGGTGAACATGCGGTCATGCAGACGCTCGGATTCTCGACGCGGCTCGTCGCGATGCTCATCATCGCGGAAGGCGCTGTGATCGCCGTGCTTGGCGGCGCGATTGGCGCGGCGGCGGCCATGGTGGTGAGCACGTTCGGCAGCTATGCGTTGTCCGTGGAAGGCCAATCGATCGCGGTCACGGTCACGCCTCGACTGCTGGTCACCGGCATGCTCATCTGCGGCGGTTTCGGCATTCTCGCGGGTCTCGTTCCCGCGGTTCAGGCGGCACGACGTGATATTGCAGCGTGCTTCCGAGCGGTGTAGTCAACAGGAGCAGCATGATGCGACAACTTCCGTTTGACTACGCACTGCGCAATCTCACGCGCAGCACAACGCGCCTGACGCTGTCGGTTGCCGGCGCTGCGCTCGTCGTCCTGTTGATTCTCGCCGCGGGCGGGTTCGTGCGCGGCATGCAGACCACGCTCAATCGTCAGGCAAGTCTGCATCAGAATGTGATTGTGCTCGGCACAGGAAGCGAAGAAGCACTCGAACGTTCTCAGATCGATTCCAGTGTCGCGAGCATCGCGACAGCGAGCATCGCCGGCGTACGAGAAGAAGCAGGCGTGCCATTTGTTTCACCTGAGATTCATATGGCACTGCCGGTCACGCTTGATGCTAACGATGAAGAACAACGTCCCGCCGTGATGCGTGGTGTTAGACCCG
>JBCCFX010000242.1:0-5057 GCA_039029515.1 Planctomycetota bacterium | reverse complement strand
TGACGGGATCATTGAAGTAGTTCTCAATGATGTTCTCGCAGTCAGCGATCGCAGTAATTGCCGCTGCGGGCACGGATCCACTCAGGTTGAACTGGAGGTTCAGCCCAGCGCCGCCGCCACCGCCAGCGTAGTTGTCGATGATGGTTGATCGCTTGAACGAGCCAGTTGCGGATTCCGCGGCATCACGACCGGCTTTCACAGTGGTCAGGATTTCCTGCCACTCGGCTTCGGTCATTTCTTCGGTGTTCGTACCACAGAACGGCTTCCACTTGACGTGCATGGGGACCATGATGGTCTCGCCGGTGGTGCGAAGCGTGGCTTCCTGGAAGGGGCGGGGCTCGAGTTCGATGAACTCACCGCCGGCCATGGCGAACGGAGAGACGACGGCTGCAGCCAGCGCGCACGTCAACGGGTTCCACCCTCGGTTGGACATTCTCAATACTCCTGCGTTGCTGCGGATCGCGTCTCGGATTTCCCCATCCCCGACGACGATCCAACACCTCGTTCCGATTCACCGATCACCACCCGAACCGTGCCGGCGCAGATTGACCGATGCCCCCTGTCCTACTCTAGCCCCGAACGGCGGCAAGCCTGCTCGCGATATTTGTGATTTGCGGAAAAAGCTGCCCAGATGCCCATCGGTCGGAACGACGGGCATCGAACCAAGGTCCGATTCGATGCGCCCGAATCGATGCTCGTGGATCTGAGCCGGGAAATGAAGCGGTGGGGGCGGGATTCGAACCCGCGGAGACCCGGAGGCCTCACTGGTTTTCAAGACCAGCGCATTCAACCGCTCTGCCACCCCACCCGGGGACGGGCACGATACGGCTCCCGTCAGCTGCCGTCCAGCCCGCCTCAGGCACCAATGCCGTCCGAGAAACACCCAGATGTGGTGGGAATCCATGCAGCTCGATCGATCCGGGGGTTTTCCTGACGCGGATCGCCTGACCTTGAGGTACTCTAAAGCACCGGTTGAACCGGCCCGCCACGGCGGGCTGAGCGGAAGAGGCGTTCTCCGTTCGACCGTCTGAACCACAGGGGGGGTTCATTGGAGCAATGGACCGAGCACGATGTTGCTCGGTGCATCGGAGGAAGGTGCTGCGTTCCGACATGTGAAGATGTTTGAGCTGACCCCGAGTGGCGTTGTATGCGACTCGGGCGTTCGTGAATTCCATCCTCTCGCGTCGAGGCACACGCACGATCATTTGTTTCGGATCTGAGGTAAGAGGAAGGAAGCATGATGCTTCGAACAGTTGGCACCACCGTTTGTGCATTCACCCTGGCCACGACGCTCACACCTGATGCATCTGGCCAGACCACCCCATGCAACATCCCTGGCTCAGGCGCCGATGTCATCGTCGGTTCGCTGCCGGACGTACAGAACTATTCGTCCAACGGTGGGATCGAGGCGTTTGCCGTCGGGACGACGTCCTGCAACGTTGGTGATGCACCGCTTCTCTGGATTGCCAACAACAATCAGCATCCTGTGATCGCACAGAACTTCTTCAAGATCGACCCTGATGCGGGCACGTTTGAGCATCTCGGCCAGTCATGGCTGAAGCATGGCTTCTTCGCCCTGCAGCAGAACCTCTGTTGTTCATGCTCGCCAACTGCATCCGATCGCCTTGGCGTCGGTTGCTCAGACCCGTACGGTGCAGGCCTCAACGGCGATGCGCCGGACCTTGGTCCGAAGAGTGAAGTCAACGCCCACACCGGCTTCTTCACCTATCCGCCGTCTGACCCGCTGCCGATCACGCCGAACGTCGGCCGACGTCTGCAGGTGCCAACGGCTGACCTTGTCGCCTCATCGGGCAGCAACGTGCGTTACTTCGTCGAAGGCCATTACGTGGCACCCGATGACGCTGCCGCTGGCAACGGCAACAACAATGCGTCTTACCGCGAGATGACGGTCAGCGGCAGTGGTTCCTCGTGGAACTTCAGCTTGATCGGCAGCACGGTTCGCGAACAGCCGGGCATTCGTGCCTGGAAGACGGTTTCGCCGAACGTGCTCGAAACCGATGTGCAGATTCCCAACGAAGGCCTTTTGATCGTGGCGTCGCTTGCGACGGACAACGGCAATGGCACCTGGCACTACGAATATGTCGTTCACAACCTGAACAGTGATCGTTCGGTGAACTCGTTTGAAGTCCCCGTCGGTAACGGCGTGAACGTCACGAACATTGGGTTCCATGATGTGAACTATCACTCCGGCGAATCGTACGCTGACACCGATTGGGTCGGCGTCCGCACGGCCTCAACGGTCATCTGGTCAACCGATGATTTCGGAACTGACAGCGACGCGAACGCAATCCGCTGGGGGACGTCGTACACGTTCCGCTTCGATGCGAACTTCGGCCCGGAAGATAACAACGCGACGCTCGGCATCTTCAAGCCGGGCACACCGACGACCGTCAATGGCCTGGTGCGTACGCCGCCGCTGGCCGTTGGTCCGCAGGACTGCAACAACAACGGCGTGGAAGATTCCATTGACATTGCCAATGGCGATGCGCTCGATTGCAACGGCAACTTCATTCCGGATGACTGCGAAACCTTCGCGGAATGCGATCTCGAACTGGAACTCATTGCATCGGGCCTCAACAACCCGGTCGGCGTGTACGCCGCGTCCGGTGACTTCGATCGCCTCTTCGTGGTGCAGCAGGGCGGTCGCATTCGCATCGTGGACCTCAACACGAAGCTGGTGAACGCGACTGACTTCCTGAATATCAACGGCCAGATCACATCAGGCGGCGAACGCGGCCTGCTCTCGATGGCGTTTGATCCTGCGTACGACAGCAACGGCTTCTTCTATCTGAATTACACCAACGTTGCGGGTGACACGGTCATCTCACGTTGGTCCGTTTCGGGTGATCCTGATGTTGCCAACCCCGGCAGCGAGGTCATCCTGAAGACCATCACGCAGGACTTTGCCAACCACAACGGTGGCCAACTCCAGTTCGGTCCTGACGGCTATCTGTACTGCGGCATGGGCGATGGCGGGAGCGCGAACGATCCGTTCAACCGATCGCAGGATCCCGGATCATTGCTCGGCAAGATGCTCCGTCTCGACACGACCAACGCACCGACGTACGACGCGCCGGGCAACGTGTCCGGTCCGATCTGGGCCGATGGCCTGCGCAATCCGTGGCGATTCGCGTTCGACCGTGTCACCGATGATCTCTGGATCGCGGATGTCGGCCAGGACGCACGTGAAGAGATCAACTTCGTCGCCGCCGGCGCCGCACCCGGCCTCGATTTCGGCTGGCGTTGTATGGAAGGCACACTGTGCACCGGATTGTCCGGCTGCACGTGCAACAGTGGCATCCTGCTGCCGATCAAGGAAGAGTTCCACACGGACAACATCACGTGCTCGATTACCGGCGGCTATGTGTACCGCGGCTGCGATATTCCGTGGATGCACGGCCGGTATTTCTATTCCGATCTCTGCGGCAACTACATTCGCTCGTTCAAGTATGACGCCGACTCCGGCAGCGTGTTTGATGAGCGAGATCACACCAGCGACATTCCGGGCCTCTCGTCCATCGTCTCCTTCGGTGAAGATGCCGCGGGCGAGATGTACATCGTGAGTGGCGGCAGCCAGATCCACCGCATTATCTGTGAGCAGATCGTGGTGGAAGAATGTGGCAATGGCACGATTGAAACGGGCGAAGAGTGTGACCCGCCGAACGGTGTCAACTGCGACTGCAACTGCCAGCTCATTGATGGCACGGCGCTGTTCGTCGATGACTTCAATACCGATCAGGGATGGACCGCCACGAACAACGGCGCCTCATCCGGCGACTGGCAGCGCGGCGTCCCCGTCAACGACAATGCCTGGGCATACGATCCGATCGCGGACGGCGATGGCAGCGGTGCGGCGTACCTCACGCAGAACCAGAACGGCAACACCGACGTCGATGGTGGGTCGGTGACGCTGACGTCACCCATGATCGACATGTCCGCCGGTTCAATCGTTGTCGAGTACGACTACTACCTGAACCTCACCGATTCCGGCAACACGGATTCGCTGCTGGTTGAAGTCAACGACAACAATGGCGTTGGCGCCTGGGCAACTATTGCCAACCACAACTCCAGTGGTGGGCTCGACTGGCGTCATCACACCGTGACCCAGACGGATATCGAGAATGCGGGCGTAAGCCTGACGTCATCGATGCGTGTCCGGTTTACCGCCAGCGATAATGACCCGCAGTCCATCAACGAAGCAGGCGTCGATGGTTTCGTCGTCACCACAACGTCGAGCTACAGTGATTGCAACAATAACTGCATTGAAGACGCGATTGATATCGCCAATGGCACGAGCTTCGACTGCAACGAGAACGGCACGCCGGACGAATGTGAAGGCGGCGGCGACAAGGTCTATCCGGTCGCAATCTCACCGCCGCTTTCGATCCCCGATGGCGCAGCGACGTTCGTCAGCGATGTATTCACTGTCCCCGACAGTGGCACGATCACTGATCTTGATGTCGCTTTGAACATCACGCACACATGGAATGGTGACGTCACCGTGCGGCTGACGCACAACGGCGTCACGGTCGTGCTTGTGGATCGCCCCGGTTTCCCGGCAGCCGATCCGGACTTCGGCTTCGACAACGATGGCTTTGACATCGTGCTCGATGATGAAGGCACCGGCGGTGCGATTGAAGACCTTAATTCAGGCGGTGGCATCGTGAGCTCGCCTCCGAGCTATACGCCGGCCAATCCGCTCAGCATCTTCGATGGTATGGAGAAGCAGGGCGACTGGATCATCGAAGTGAGTGATGCGGTCGGCCAGGACAGCGGTACGCTGGACTTCTGGGAACTGCGCATCGCCAACACGGGCTCCGCCGTGTCGCCGTGCGACTGCAACAACAACGGCATTGAGGATTCCCTTGATATCGCCAGCCAGTTCAGTGCGGACTGCAACAACAACGGTGAGCCGGACGAGTGCGAGATCGCGGCGAACCCGATGCTCGACTGTGACGGTGGTCCGACCGGTGCGCCGTCTGGTGGTAATCTCATCATCAATACGTTCTGCTTCGGTTGCCATAACACCGATGGTT
>JBCCFX010000241.1:0-5111 GCA_039029515.1 Planctomycetota bacterium | reverse complement strand
GGCTATTGGCTATTGGCTATTGGCCAGAAACCCAAATCCCGAATCTCTATCCCCTAATCCCTCACACAATCCCACATTCTGACACAAAATCCCACAATACCGGTTGACCGTGCCGCGATTGGACGATCTTATGACACAGTGACGGTTCTGGCGAGCCACGTTCGCCACATCTTCCGACAGTATGACATGAGGATCCGGCATGACCACCCTGCATGGTGATGGCTCAGGCATCGAAGACCTGCTCGCACGTTACGGCGAACCGTTCGCCAAGGCACTCGCCGTCTTCGTTCGCGAGATCGAACGCGATCACGCCGCATGGCAGCCCGCGTCGCCACCGCAGGCGAACGCCCTGGGACTCAGCATCGCCACGCCCGCCATGTCCGGCGAATTGGCATCCATCGTGGCCGACATCGAATCCGGTGCCGCCAATGCCACCGTCTTTGATGATGACACAGCCCGTGACATGACCACCCGACGACTCAAGGTTCTGCTCGCCAAGCGCGGCATGACGCAGAAGGATCTCGCCGACTGCCTTGGCGTTTCGACCAACACTATCTCCCGCGCGCTCGCCAATCCGGATCAGACCAAGGTCAGCACACTGCGCGATATCGCACGTGTGCTCGATGCTCGTCTCGCGGACTTCCTCTGAGTCACGATTCGTATCGCGCAGGCCAGACTGACGTACCAGTTGATTCACTGCGCGCCGTCGTGAATGCATGGCCGCACGTGGCGCATTGATCATCTTGTGATTCATCGCATACGGCGCCGCACATCGCGCATCGCACGATCGAAAGCGGAAACGCGAGGATCGCGACAACGAATCCCAGCAACGCGAAGAACACCGCCAGCGCCGCAAACAGACTCACGTTGATCGCCAGCCCGATTTGATCAAACGCTGGCGGAATCGGATCAAGCTCTGATGAACTCGGTTCATCCAGCGCGAACACGCGTTGGACGGTCACGGTTCGTGTGACTGTGCGCGGCGCACCGCGCTCTTCAACTCGACACAAGGAAATGCCGGTCTCGGTTGCAAAGTACGCCTCGTATTCACGCGTTTCGTACCACATGTAATACGCGAACCAACTCAACAAGAACGCCGTGACAGCCAGCAGAATCAGCGAGTGCTCAATGCGCCACCGGCGCTGCACAACCTGCCCATCATCTGCTGTCCTATGCATATTGTTCATCTGGCGGCTCATCAGGGAGTGCTAATCCGCACTCAGGACAGACATCCGACGCGACACCAGCATAGTGATACCCGCACGCGGAACATCGTTCGACCGCCGCCGCTCGCACACGCAGGCGGGCTCGGATCGGTCCCATCAGGACAATTGCCGGCACGGCGAACACCAACGGCATCCAGACCGCCCATTCGAGCCAGGGCTGTGCGCGCTGCCACTGCGCAACGGTTCGATACCCGAGATACACCGGCGTGTAGTTCGTTCCGACCAGCATGGCCGCGATGCCCGCCGGCATCCACAGCGACGCGACGTACGCTCGCGCCAGTACGCGCGGCGTTCGGCGATCTGAAAACCACGTGCGCGATGACCCGAACCACGGCATCGCAAAGTGCATCCAAGCGACCGTCACGACCGCCTGCCCCGCGAGGATCCAGAGTGGCAGATCCGAGCGTTCAGGGAGACTTGCGGCCCGACCCGACAGGAGTGCGAACGACTCCACCAGACGCACCACGAGTGTCACGACCAGATTGAGCGCAAACAGCCCGGCGAGGACGAAGCCGACCCAATTCCACCAGCGCCAACGATTCCAGTGACGGAGCACCATGCGGACATTGTAGATCGCTCAACCCAGCGAGCCGGATCCATGCGCATCTCGCAACACTGTTCGACCCCGGATTCCCCGTGGATTACGCATGTTCACACCCGTCGACGCACGCCTGTCCGCTACCATACGGGACTTCTGACCTGACCCGAGCATCACCATGACCACGACCGCGACGCGCACCGCCGCTCAAATCCGCCAGGAGTTCATCGACTTCTTCACCAAGAAGCAGGGACATGCGTTCGCGCCGTCCTCGCCGGTCGTCCCTCACGATGACCCGACGCTGTTGTTCACCAACGCCGGGATGAACCAGTTCAAGGATGTATTCCTGGGACAAGGCACGCGCGACTTCGTCCGCGCGGCCAACACGCAGAAGTGCATTCGAGCCGGCGGCAAGCACAATGATCTCGAAGACGTCGGCAAGGATACGTATCACCACACGTTCTTCGAAATGCTTGGCAACTGGTCATTCGGCGACTACTTCAAGGTCGAAGCCATCGCGTGGGCGTGGGAACTCCTCGTCACCGAATGGGGCATCGATCCCGATCGCCTGTACGTCACCGTCTTCGAAGGCGATGCCTCTGATGGCACCGAATCCGACACGGACGCCGAGAACATCTGGAAGCAGTTCGTGCCCGCCGACCGCATCGGTCGATTCGACAAGAAGGACAACTTCTGGGAGATGGGCGAAACCGGTCCGTGCGGACCGTGCAGTGAAATTCACTACGACGGACGAACGGATGAAGAGCGCGCGCGTGAGCCTGGCGCAGAGCTCGTCAACAAGGATCATCCCGACGTCATCGAGATCTGGAATCTCGTCTTCATCCAATTCAATCGCGGTGAAGGCGGCGCACTCACGCCACTGCCCGCGCAGCATGTCGATACCGGCATGGGCTTTGAGCGCATCGTGCGCGTCCTCCAGCACAAGTCGAGCAACTACGACACCGATGTCTGGACGCCGATCTTCGATGCCATTCGGACGGCGACCGGCGCACGTGAATACACCAGCGTGCTCGATGATCCGATCGACATCGCGTATCGCGTCATCGCGGACCACATCCGATGCCTCACCATCGCGCTGACTGACGGCGCTCGGCCCGGCAATGAGGGTCGCGGCTACGTGCTTCGACGCATCCTTCGCCGCGCCGTCCGCATCGCACGACAGACGCTCGGTGTCGACCGACCGGTACTCAACGAACTCGTGCCGTCCGTCGTGGAATCCCTCGGCGGCGCGTTCCCGGAACTGCGGACCAATCCCGATCGCATCGCAACCATCATCCGCGAGGAAGAGGAAGCGTTCCTGCGCACCATCGATCGCGGCCTCGTGCTCTTCGATGAAGCCGCAAGCTCTGCGAAGAACACACAGATCAGCGCTGAGCACGCTTTCGGCCTGCACGACACATACGGCTTCCCCATCGACCTGACGCGCATCATGGCCGAAGAACGCGGCCTGACCGTGGATGAGGCCGGCTACGAGTCGCTCATGGCGGCCGCTCGCGAGAAGAGTCGCGGTAAGGATGAGAACGATCCCACGGCGATCACGTTGCCGCCGGAAGCGCTCGCACAGCTCAAGTACAAGGACGTCGCACCGACCGATGACGTTGACAAATTCCATGGCCGACCCACGAGCGCACACATTCGCGCGATCTGGAACGGCACGGACTTCGACAACGTGGTCGAACCCGTCGGCAAGCGTCCGATGGTCGCGATCATCACTGACAAGACGAACTTCTACGCCGAACAGGGCGGCCAGATCGCCGACACCGGCACCATCGTTGATGTCGATGGCGACAAGAGCACGTTCGAGGTGCTGGACGTCCAGCGCGTCGGCGATTACGTCATGCACATCGGCCGCCTTGTCGATGGCGAACTGCGCGAAGGCGAGCCGGTGCAGATGATGCTCCACCGACCGCGTCGCGAGATGACAAAGTCCAACCACACGGCGACGCATGTGCTCAACCATGCACTTCGTGTGGTCATGCATGATGAAGAGATCGATCAACGCGGTTCACTTGTCGCTGACGATCGACTTCGCTTTGACTTCTCCTGCGCTCGCGGCATGACGCCCGACGAGATCGAGGAAGTCGAAGCACACGTCAACCGTGTGATCGCGCAGAACCTCGAAGTGTTTGCAGAACTCGTCCCACTCGACAAGGCGCAGCAGATTCATGGCCTTCGTGCGGTCTTCGGCGAGCGCTATCCTGATCCCGTGCGCGTCGTATCTGTCGGCGTGCCGGTGCCGACGCTGCTTGAGACGCCTGACAATCCAGATTGGTCGAATCACTCGATCGAATTCTGCGGCGGTACACACCTGGATTTCTGCGGCGACGCCAAGCACTTCGTCATCACTCAGGAGTCCGCACTCGCGGCAGGAATTCGTCGCGTCATCGCGCTCACCGGCCCCGCTGCCATGGCCGCAGAGACCGCCGCGCGAACGCTTGAAGATCAACTGGCGGCAGCCGATGCACTCGAAGGCGAGTCGTTCATCAGTGCCGTTGAAGATGCATCGCGTGAAGTCGATGAACTGTCGCTTGGCACCGCCGCGCGAACTCGACTTCGGGCCAGACTCGAACCGCTGCGCGAGAAGGTCAAAGCGATTCGAAAATCCGCGCAGGCCGAGAACCGCGGCGCGGTCGTCGAACAGGCGCGCAAGATGGCCGACATGCACTCAGGCCCGGTCTTCGTGAATCACGTCGAAGGCGCCAACAAGGAAACGCTGCTGAACGCGATGGATGTCATTCGCGCCAAACATGAGAACAGCGCGGCCATGTTGTTCTCTGCCGACCGCGATGAAGGCAAGGTCATGATCGTGGCCACGGTGCCGAAGGAACTCATCGGCAAGGGTCTGAAGGCCGGCGATTGGGTCAAGCTTGCAGCCGGTGTCTGCGGCGGTGGCGGCGGCGGTCGACCAGACATGGCGCAGGCCGGTGGCAAGGACCCCGAGAAAATTGATGATGCGATCGCGCAGGCGCGCGAGTTCGCGTGGGAGAAAGTCAATGACTGATTCACCGCCCGGCAAAGGCGATCTCTTTCCCAACTCGTCGAAGAACAACGACGAAACGCCGCATCCGCCCGTTGGCGCCGGCGCGCCGACCGATCCGAATCTGCCCGACGTCGTGCAGCACGTCGACGATGGTCAGTTGCAACACTTCGTGACGACGATCAAGAGCGCTGAAGCGCAGGTCGGCGATCACATCATCCAGGCTCTCCGTGCGGATGACTGCGTCGCCGTGCTCACTACCGTCGTGGTCGGACAAGACGGTCAGCAACGCATCGTGTCTGCAGCGCTCGATCCGGAACGCATGCTCATGGTGCAGCAGGCTCTCGGT
>JBCCFX010000240.1:0-5127 GCA_039029515.1 Planctomycetota bacterium | reverse complement strand
GCCCTCCCTGGACCCGCGGAGTCTAACACTCACACTGGACCAGTTTCTGGGGGGCAGGACACCTCCAATCACAACCTCCGATTCTCGCTGTGGTGGCGGCATGTGCGCACGGAATTCAGAGAGTGTCAGGACATGCTCCGGAGGCGTGAGGCGATCGACTTCGCGATGAATGTGAGCTCTGCAGACCAAGAGTACCGTTGCAAGCAATACGGTGGCGGTTATCACGAAATACTTGTGGCGGCCACACCATGTCATGGCGACACTCCCGCTGGCGAACGCATAACGTCGGCGTCTATTGCGAGTTCGGAGCACAGTCGCTTTCAGCTGAATGATGTTGACGACCGAGGCGAGGGGCAACTGGTCAGCATCTCCGATCATCGCTACCCTGCGGAGCTTCAATCCTCAGGAGACCACGTCCCATGGGCATGATGGACGGAAAACGCGGGATCGTCGTCGGCATCGCCAACGATCACAGCTACGCCTACTTCATTGCAGAGTCGCTCATCCGCGCTGGCGCGGAATGCCTCTTCACCCATCTCCCGGGCGAGAAGATGGAGCGACGTTGCCGCAAAGCCGTCAAGCAGCTCGGCATTGAAGATCCCTGGCTGGTTCCGATGGACGCCGGTTCCGATGATGACCTCGACGCGGTCTTCAAGAAGGTCGGCGAAGACTTCGAATCGATTGACTTCCTCGTGCATTCCATCGCCTTCGCCGACAAGGAATGGTTGAAGGAAGGTGTGTTCCCCGCGACCCCGCGTGAGGTCTTCACGCAGGCCATGGATATCAGTGCGTACACGTTCCTGGCAATGGCAAACCGGGCCGCGCCGCTGATGAAGCGTGGCGGCTCCATGGTGTGCATGAGCTACTACGGCGCTGAACGCGCTGTGCAAGGCTACAACGTCATGGGTGTTGCCAAGGCCGCGCTCGAAAGCACGACGCGCTATCTCGCCGCCGACCTCGGCCAGCAGAACATTCGCGTCAACGCGATCTCCGGCGGCCCGTTGCGAACGATGTCCGCACTTGCGGTTGGAGGCTTCGGCAAGATTCTTGAAGTCGTCGAGCAGCGTGCACCGCTGCGCCGCAACGTCACCGGCGGTGATGTCGGCGATACGGCGACATTCATGGTCAGCGATCATTCTGCCGGGATCACCGGGCAGACAATCTACGTGGATTGCGGATACAGCTCGATCGGCATCTAAGACGCGGCAACGCGGCGTTGGCCTTCATCCCAGGCGGTCATCCCAGTCGATCATCAAAGATCCATGGGCCATCGTGCGCGAGATCCGCAGGTGGAATCAGGTGGTTGCGCACCGTTCGCACGAGCTGCGAGAGGCCATCGCCGGTGATCGCACTGACGCACACATCCGCATCGGTGCGCTCGCCAAGGTCAGATCGTGACGCGACACGCAGATCCGCCTCGCGCGGCAGCGTCGGCCAGTCGAGATCGCGATCGGTGATGGCGATAAGCAGATCGGCGTCGTGCATCACGCGGGTGGCGACCGCGATGGCGTCACGTTCGATCGGATCATCGGTGGTGCGGAGTCCCGGCGTATCAAGCCAGCGCACGACGAGTCCTTCGAGATCAATCATGCCCGCGGTGTAATCGCGTGTCGTGCCCGGCTGGTCGAATGCGATTGATTGGGTGCGCCCGAGCAGCGCATTGGTGAGGGTGCTCTTGCCGACGTTCGCCGGCCCGGCAAGGGCAACGAGCGGAGGATCGATGAGTCGATTGAGCCGGTGCGATCGCGCACGATCGTCTTCCGTAATCTGTGGTTTCGTCGTCCAGTGTCTCGGCTGAGCAAGGAGCAGATCGATCGCGAGTGGGCTGCGCGCCCGAGCGAGCGCGCAGAGCATCAGCGCGTCAATATCGCTTCGCGACTCGGGATAGGCGTGCGCATCTGCGATCTCAGTCGTGGCGACAATGTCGACATCCCGATCGCGCAACCACTGCAACACGCGCTGTACGACGCGCGGTCCGCCATGCGGCATGAGTTGGACGAGGTCAGGTGATAACGCTGCGATCACGCCTTCATCGATGTCGGCGAACTGACGTAGTGCAGGTTGATCGATCGGCGGCAATTCGTGCCCGGTGAGCGCATGGATGAGCGAGCCGACGTCACCTTCGCAGAGAATGATGGCAATCGCACCGGGTGTGCGCGCGGTCAGCACGCTGGCGCGGCATGTCGGCATATCACTCAGCGTCGCCTGCGAGCGCATGGCGCGCTGCCGCAGCGATTCCATGCAGCGTGAGATCAGGCACGATGCGATCGATGAGCTCATCGTTGGCGAAAAGCGTATCGGCATCGCCGCCGGTCGCAATCACGGTCGGGTACGCACCGTAGTGCTGGGCGTACTGTTCGACAAGTCGCCAGACCATGCCGCGAATACCGTCATACACACCGCGAAGCATTGCCTGTCCGGTGGATCGGCCGAAGACCTCGGCTGCATCCGGTGATGCGAACGTCATCTCCGGGAGTGCATCGGTCGCGTTGTGCATGGCATCGAGCTGCATCTGCGCGCCGGGTGCGATGGCGCCGCCGTGGAACGTGCCCTCGCCGTCGACGAAATCCACGGTCACTGCGGTGCCGGCATCGACGACGATGCATGCTTGTTTGAGCAGATCGTACGCGGCGGCGGCGTTGAGAAGTCGATCGACGCCGGTGATGGTCTCCGGGTCGAGCTGCCGACCGATCGGTGCTGGTAGATCATCGCCGACGCGATACGGTTCGATCGAGAGTTGGTCCTTCAGCATCGAGCTCAGTGAATCGGCGACCGGTTCATTGACGGATGCGATGAGTACCGAAGGGCGATCGTCTTCATCGATCGCGGTCCACACGGACTGCAGATGCTGCACGAGTGCCGGCAGGCTGTCATTGCTGAAGCGTTCAACCTGACTGAGGTCGCCGCCGTGGAATCGTCCGATCTGCACACGGGAGTTGCCGATGCTGATTGCCAGGATGTTCGGGTCGTTGGCCATACGTGAGTAGTGTAGCCGTCAACGCGGAGCGTGGATGGATGGCCAGACATCTGCGACGGGGCGAATTGGAGTTGGTGGTCCCTCGTCATCGCTGATCTTGCCCTGCCAGAGCGAGACGTCGTGCCACCGATCGAATTTCCAGCCGATTCGGGAACGCACACCGATCTGTTCGAGGCCATATCGTCGATGCAGCGCCACGCTCGCGTCGTTTGGGAGGGTGATCCCTGCGGTGACGGTGCGAAACCCCTGGGCGCGGAGTACTGCAAACAGCATGTCGTACAGCGCGGTGCCGACGCCGCGTCCGGTCAGGCCATCCCGAAGGTACACCGTGATCTCGGCCGACCACCGATACGCGCACCGGCCGGCATAGGGTGACGCCTTGGCGAAGCCGAACACGTCGTGGTCGTCATCCTCGGCAATGAGCCACGGATAGTGTTCATGTGATGCCTCGAACGCACGTTGCCAGTCCTGTTCGGATTCAGGCTCGACCGCAAAGTTCGCGGCGGTGTGTTCGGCGTACCAGTTGCTCAGGGCGAGCATGGCGTCGAGATCATCGGCGGAGGCGCGTCGAATTCGCATGGAATTGCTCACGAAGCATCGGTTTCTGGGGTCGCAATCGACGTCCCTACCCGGATAATACGTCAGTCGGGAGGATTCGTTCATTGAACCGGAGGAGGCGACCCGTGCGTTGGAATCGACTGCTGTTCGTGACTGTTGGAAGTGTGATGACCATGCTGGCGGCAGCCGCGCACGGACAGGACGTCACGACCGTCCTGTGCCACGGATATTCGCTTGACCAGACCAAAGGCGCGTGGGTGCAGGGCATGGCGGAAGCGATGCGCGATCGCGCCATCAGCGAGGGCATCGCGACGAGCGGGGCAATCGTTCGATATGACCAGGCCAGCGGTGCCTGGCGGATGGTCTCTGGCACGCTCACGCCCGGCCAACCGGTGTTCTGCATTTATCGTTGGCTGAATGATTTTGATAAGCCGGGTCCGAATGCGGGGTATGCGGAAGGTGCTGCCGACGCGATGTATGCCGCATTGCGCGATCCGCAGTTCGTGGATCAACTGGGCTCACCGATTGCCGGCATTGAACTTGTGAACGGTCGCGACCTTCACCTCGTGGGCCATAGTCGCGGGACCATCGTGAACAGCGAGGTCTCTCGCCGATTCGCGCGCGAAGGACTGACGGTGGATCACGTGACCGGGATGGATCCACACCCCGTCAACGGCACACTCGATGCCGATCCGAACTGGGGTGATCCCGTTCCGATGCGCTGGGAGAACAACACGTTCGTCGATGTGTATTACCGCGCGGACGGCGCGTTTCTCCTGAACGCGTTCGATTTCGATGGTATTCCGATTCCCACGGCGTTCAATACGCAGTTGAGTGAATCCGCGTTGAACTCCGGCGGCTACACGTTTGCGCACTCTGATACGCACCTCTGGTTGCACGGCACGATCGATCTCAGCCCGACGCCATGCGATGGCGAAGCGTGCATTACCACATCCATGCGCAATAATTGGTGGCCTGAAGGGTTCACGGAGCGCGGCTACTACTACGCACTGCTCGGTGGCGGCGCTGTGCAACGGCCTGCGCTTGGCCCCGGGATGCCCGTCACGAATCCAGCCGTGCTGTACAACGGTGACTTCGGTGGCAATGTGAGCGCCGGCTGGCTGTTCCACGGTGGTTCGCTGAATGCACAGCTCACGAACGACGGTGGGAATGGCATCCTTCGTTTGGCGGGCGCTGGATCATTGGCTGAGCACAATCGGTTCTATCTGCCGGTCGGGATTGCGGCAATCGCCGCTGATCTCCGCGTAGTGACGCCGGATACCGGCGACGTGGTGGAGATCTCACTCGTCGATGCCGATGGCATCTCCACTGTGGTCTGGTCGATGGCCGCAGACAGCGCGACGGGATGGATGCCTGATCTCACGATGGCGTTGCCGGGCACACTGCCGCGCGGCCGAACGTATCAGCTCCAGGCGCAACTTGTCGACGGCGTCGGCACGGTGTCGGCCACCGTAGATCTGGACGACATTCGGTTCATCGAGGGGCCATCATGCCCCGCAGACTGTGCGCCTGACAATGGCGATGGCACATTCGGCAATGGCATGGTGAACATCGATGATCTCTTGAGCGTG